>JAFGKZ010000249.1 GCA_016928315.1 Calditrichaceae bacterium | reverse complement strand
TCCGTACCAGCGCCTTATACTATAAATTGGAAAAATTCGGATTAATGTAATGTATAGATATATAATTATTTCAGGTCTGCTTCTTTCTTTATTGTATGGACAGGAAGTCCCCGATAAAGAAAATCAATATCTTCAACTACAAACCAGCAAACAAATCGCCGAGCGGCAGCTGGATTCATTAAATCAATCATTGGATGATATTCTGAAAAAAATAGATGAAGAAAAATCTAAAAATAAAGACGAAAATAAAACTACTTACCTGATGTCATCAGCATTATCAATTACAAAAAAAATTGAAAGTAAAGAAGATCTAATTGGGACGCTGAATAATCGTATTATCCAATTGGAGAAAGAACTGAATACTATGTATGCAAAACAGATGGCCGACCTTGAAAAGCAGCTTCAAGGCAGCCTGAAACAGGATGAAAAAGAGAAGATGGAGCAGGATCTCAACCTGCTGGCTGAAAAAAGGATAAGTGTCGTTCCACTCTTTTATACATTCAGATTTAATCCGGCTAAAATAAATATCATAGATGTTACGAGTATAACCGACGATCTTGAGAAAGAAATATCACTGGATTATTTAAAATCAGCGTTAGCCCAGGTAGATTCTAATATTACAATAATTAGCGAGAAAACTCAGGAGCTGGAGGACAATAAACGGCTTGAAGAAAAAGCTGCCAAATTTATGGATGATGTTGCCGAAAGCCGTGTGCTGGGATTTTATGAATCATCAGCCTACAGCGCTTCTGCAGAAATAGAAACGGATGTCTATGGACGAAATAGATATCCTGTCGATAAAGGCGAATGGACTTATGTACAGGAAAATGCAATTGCCAATGCCATGGATTTTCTAAGTCAGCTGGAATATATGGGAATGCCTGTTAATGATCACATTTATCAATTTAAAATCTCGGCATCGGAACTCATCACTCCGGAAGAATATCTGGAAATTCTGAAATCCAGCAACGCTTTCTTAAAAAAGTACCGAAAAATGTTACTCAAAAAAATAGCCGGGGAATAGTATCTTTTTTATTCCCTTATTGTGGACTCGTTTTTATTTCTTTGTATATTCGATCGGTTTTGTTTCAATCGGTCTTCAGGCTAACGGATGAAAATTAAGTTCATTTTATCAATCATTATTATAAGTAGTCTCAATTGTTTGTATGCTACTAAACCAGTATCCTTTGATTTGGGTATGGAAAGCGGCTATTTTAAGTCGGATATTCTGGGTGATCGTCTTCTTATCCGCTGGATAGGCCGCCTTAGTTACGCCCAAAAATTTGAAAATAATTATATCAATATTAAAGGACGAATCTCGCCTGATCTTTATGGTTCTGGACTTGATGCATCGGCTCTAAAACTCGGCGGCGAAATTAATCTCGGTGGAAATCTCAAGTTAGTTAACTGGCAAGCAAACATATCCTCACGCAACTACTATTATCGCAGTGACCGGTTTAATGATGTTACATTTAATATTTTTCAACTTGGATTTAGGCTAAGCCACACCATCTCAAACAAATATTCTCTCAAGGCAGGATTTGATTATTTTTATCGACAGAATGCTGAACAACCTCGTAACGAAATTGATGATTACCGCTATTCGATAGCAGGCGTTTACAGGTTTAATCCATCTAATTTTCTATCCTGTGAACTGGTTATTGAAAAATTTTTGATTCAGCGTCGAAAAACGATTTTTTCTCAAAACGACAATAAGGGCGTCCGAATTGGACCGGTAATAAGTTATAATCACCGTTCAAAACATTTAATCAATTTATCCTATGAATCAATGAATCATACTACTGAGTTATTTGATGAAGAATACTGGGAACACCGGATTCATGTATTATGGGGACATTATTTTACAAAGACATGGTCAGTTTTTCTGTTAGCCAATTACCTATTCAGACCGGATCAGCATCCCGATGAAACCATGATTGAACTAACTTACACCTCCGCTAACAATGAAACCGGTTATCATTTAAAATTGGGATACGATTTCACCAAACGTACGGAGATATATTTAAAAGCAGGATATACGAAGGATGAACTCTTATATCAGAATACCGATTTAGCCGGCTGGCAGTATTTGATTGGGATGAATTTTAGATTTTAAAATTATTGTCATTCTGAGGAATGCAATGACGAAGAATCCCTGAGATCCTTCACTTTGCTCATCAGGATGACAATTTTAGAATCGGCGTAATCCCTTCCAGCGCATTTCTTTTTTTATAGGCAGTGGCAAAATCTCTTTTGCTGTGTCAATTGGAAACCAGGAATTTCCCATTTTATAATTAAGTAAATAAAACTGGCAGGCCGGCGTATCGCCCTGTCCTATCAGCGCAACAAAATTTCCATTCTTATCGCAAGCCAGATCGACAATCATAACCGCATGGCCTTTACTTCCCTTTTTGACGACGAAATCACCAATCTGCAGACTGTCCGGATTTATATTCTTATAGTAATGATAAAAAGCTTGTGTACTGGAATACTCAAAGATAGTATTTAAATATCTTTTAAAACTCCGATCGGAACTATCCGGTTCAGCAGTTTTTTCCAGATAGAAATGTGCGCCTTTAAATTCTGGGCGTATACCTTCTGCCCAATCGACCCAGCCCAGCATCAATCCATCCGGTAATGGAAATTGAATTTCATTCTTTCTGTGATTATCAACTAGAAATTCTGCCCGGAAACGCAGCAAAATATCCATACACTGATCCAGATTGCGACCTTTAATATCATAGGCAACTACCGAAGCGACTGTGCTGTCGGTGGATTTTTTAAATATTCTGTTTTTAAAATCCTTTACAGGCGAACCTTCCGGCAATAATGGCATTTGTCTAAGCCAAAAGGCAAAGCTGTTTGAGTCTGCCGGAATTCTTTGAAAACCAGTAGGTGGAGAAAAGCGTTCTATAATAATATCAAATTTTTCAACCTGCAATTCTGATGCATTTAAAAAACAGGATTGGGCATAGTTTAAATGGATAGAAATAGCGATTAATTCAATTATAATAGATATGCCATACTCTGAAACAGCCACTAATATTTATCCTATTTTACTAATTTCATTTTTCGGAATTGAATATAATCGCCACTTTCCATAGTATAATAGTATTCACCACTCGGTAAATCGACGGCATTAAATTGTACTGAATGGCTACCTACACTAGACATATCATTTATCAGAGTACCGACTACCTGCCAGTCTTCACTATATACTTTAATTTTCACTTTTCTTTGAGAAGCTAAATCAAAACGAATAGTAGTAGTAGGATTAAAAGGATTAGGATAGTTTTGATAAAGAAGAAACGGCACCAAATCGCCTTCCTTGACTTCCTTATCATCTTCATAAAATGCAGTTATTTTTTCATCATTATCACAATGGATGCAAAAAGTTAAGCTAATAAATATAATCAAAAAAATTATAAAGGTTTTCATATTAAAACTCCAGCTGTAGTTTAAATTCATGGTGCCAGGTAGGAAAAAACAAGGGGTTATATCGGGCAAAACTATATGAGCCATATCTGGTTATTATACCCAATCCCCACGTACCATACGATGTTTCAGGATCAAATGTATCTTTTACATATCCGGCTTTCAATGCCAAAATTCTTAAAATACGAGCTTCACCACCAAATCTGATATGATCAAAGGTTGATTCTTCATGTATTTGCTTTTCAAAATCGACATTAACATTCAAACTAACTATATCTGAAGTTAAGAGGTGATAGGAAAAACCCATTAAAAACATCTCCGGGATATAATCCGCTTGACTTTTATCTATCATCTGCATTTTCTGAGAGAAATTAAAATTTAGAATAGATATGCCCACACTAAAACCTGCTTGTGGTATATCTCCAATATCATCAAGCCATTCTAAATTTCCAAATTTAATGCTGGCATCCGGAATTAATTTATTAAACAGTACGCCTGCGTCAATAAAAAATGTATCATCAGATGGTTCTGAGTTCTCAGCTCCTACATTTTTTTTAGATAACTTGTATTTAAAATATCCAAGAGATACTCCAAATGAAAACCATGGGAGAGGATCGACAGCATAAGCCATTCTATATCTTTTACTTGTCTCATCATCCCAACCTAATTCTGCACCTGTTTCATCCAACCATAATTGGGAACTTTTCTGATAGATCTCAACCGATACTGCAAAAGTACCAATTTTATCAATGGATACTGCCGCCGCGCCATAATGATATATTAGGTCTTCAAAAACTGAGAACGGTCTGTAGAATGAATATCCTGCTTTTACAGTTTTATTGTCTGAAATCCCTGCCGGATTATAATACATACTGAAACCACCCAATTGCTGGGAAACACCTGTACCACCCATTGACATGGATTCAGCTGACGGACGCCATAATAAAAATCGACCTATTGTACTTTGAGCTTTTAAATTTTCCTGAGAATAAAAAATAAGTACAAATAGTATAAGCCATATTTTTTTCATAGTTTCTCCAATTCTAAAATTTATTTAATTTCGAATTTATCTCCATCTTTCCAGGCCGGAAATCTTTCCCGATAATCAAGTAAATGTCGTTTGGACAAACGTTCTGTATGGATGCTATCCTGATTCCGCAAAAAGGCTAACGTTTTTCCCAGCGGATCAACAATCATAGAATCGCCACTGTAGGAAACATTATTGCCATCGCTGCCGATACGGTTAACGCCGGCCACATAAGCCTGATTCTCAATGGCCCGGGCGGTCAATAATGATTTCCAGTGATGCGTCCGCTTGTCCGGCCAGTTGGCCACATAAATCAACAAATCATATTCTGAGCCGCTGGTGTTGCGGGCCCAAACCGGGAAACGCAGATCATAGCAAATGAGTGGACGAATTTTCCATTCTTTCAATTCAACTGTGATTAATTTTTCACCAGCGGAGTATACATCCGGCTCATTGCCCATGCGAAACAGATGGCGTTTATTATAGATAAACAAAGATCCATCCGGTTTAGTCCAAATCAACCGATTGAAATATTTACCATCTTCTTTAATGATTACGCTGCCACAAATATCTGTTTTTTGATCTGCGGATATTTTTTGCAGCCAATTTACTGTAGGACCATCCATCGGTTCTGCCAGTTTTGCTGGGTTCATGCTGAATCCGGTACTAAACATTTCAGGAAGAATAATCAAATCCGTATCTTCCATGATTGAATATATCTTATCTTTGAAATGCGTAAGATTTTTTTCTTTATTTTCCCAAATCAAATCAGTTTGGATGAGAGTAATGATTAAATCCTGCATTGGTTTCTCTGTAATTGTATTTTACTTAAAATTAACTTTTATCAGATTCTTCCTGGAAATTTTTTAGATGAATATTCAGAGCATAACCAAAAACCAATCCAAGCGCATAGAACGCCATCCAGAATCCGGATAGACCGCGTAATTTACTTTGTGACACTTCGAAATTTAAATAATTATTGCTGCTGCCGAAACTCATCATCAACGCAAAATTTAGCACAGCATAGAAAATGAAAAAATAGAGAAGGTATTTCGCCCATTCCGGACCAATAGTAAACACAGTTTTCCAGGGATGCTGATCCGGATAGGCTTTATGCAGCACTTTTAGATTTTTACTGGATTGCAGCCAGACCAGCAGAATACCCGCGGTTAAAATCATAATAATTGTATTGGAAACCTGATACCAATCAGAAATTGCGATCAGATGGATTATCAAGCTAAATACTAATCCGATAGCAGATAGAATTATTAATTGTTTTGGATTTAGATTCATTGGAACTCCTGGTCTTCATTGGGCAAAAGCCCTCTCTTTATTGTATGAGTATTGCTTTTTTACTCCGCCCTGAAGGGCTGAGTTAGTCAGTGACGATATTGGCTTAAATAATTCACTGACACTTAACTTAGATGACTTTGTTTACCAGACATATTGATTAACCACTGCTTTTAAGCAGTGGATTTAACAACTCACAAAAAAACTCGGGCTTTAGCCCTTTAATATTTTAAAACCATATTTCCCAACAAATTGCTTGTATTCTTCGTCCCAGGTTTTTGATCTATGATGCTCTTCCTGATTTTTAATATAATTCCTCACTTTATTTATTTATGATCCGCTTATAGATACAGCAAAGTATTCATCAGCCCACTCAAACTTAGTTCTCATTATGTTGGTTTTATTTATCCAAAAAGATGATTCCCCTTTAATTAAATTCATAACCTTTGATATATTCTGATCATGACTGAGCGAGATGATACAGTGCATATGATCTTTCCAACCGTTTATAAAGTCAATATAGATACTCTTATTCTGTGCTTGTTCTCTTATATGTTCAATAATAACTTCAGTACTATCTTGAGTTAGAGAAGCCTCACGATTCTTTGTTCCCCAGACACATTGAATCCATATTCTAACATAAGCCATCATCACCCTCATCTGCTTTTAATAAAGGGCTAAAGCCCTTTTGATAATACGAGTACTCCTGTAACTCTACCCTGAAGGGTAGAGTTAGTCAATCTGAGTATTTTCTTTTACTAACCACTGTTTTTAAGCAGTGGTCATAGCATCTTATGCAAAATTCGAGCTTTAGCCCCAAATTAAAATATTAACGCGATAATACAAAACGCGTCAATAATTAAAAGCATGGGGGTAACTTCCTTGGGCTTGCCTAGAGATAATTTTATTATTGTCCAACTTAAAAAGCCCCAAATAATACCCTGCGTTATGGATGTACATAATGGAATTAACAACATTGCCAGGAAAGCAGGAATAGCATCATCCAGCTGATCCCAGTTGATTTTCTTTGCTGGCGTCATCATAAACACGCCCACCAAAACCAAAGCTGGCGCTGTAGCAATGGCTGGAATTATTGACAGAACTGGTGAAAAAAACATAAAGGGCAAAAATAACAATCCGGTCACTACAGCCGTCATCCCGCTTCTTCCCCCTTCTTCAATACCGGCTGCTGATTCAATATAACTGGTTCCCGGACTGCTTCCCAACAATCCGGAAATTGTGGTCGAGAAACCATCCACAATGAGTGATTCTTTAATATTACGAGGCTCACCAGTCTCATCCATCAGTTTTCCCGCTTCAGCCACCCCAACAAACGTTGATAAACTGTCAAACATATCCGTGAATAAAAATCCAAACATCACTGAGAACATTGAAAGTTTGAGCGAACCGATTAAATCTAATTTAAAAATCAAACTGAAGTCAGGTGCGGCAATTAATCCATTCCAGGCAACCAGCGTTTCTTCTCCCCACCATCTTCCAATTGGCAATGCGAGAAATGTAGTAATAATAATCCCGATTATAAGAGCGCCTTTAATTTTCCGCACTAATAAGATGGAAGTGATTCCCAGTCCTGCTAAAAAAGTGGTCGCTGAAATGCTAAGCACCCCCCTTGCCGTTAATGTATCCGGATTAGTGACAATAAAATCCGCATTAATAAAGCCATTGAGAGTAATAAATAATCCGATACCCGCTGCCACACCATAGCGTAATTGTTTGGGAATTGCCTGAACAATGTAAGTCCGGATATTAAAAATTGATAACAATAAAAATACAATGCCCGACCAGAACACAGCTCCCAAAGCTGTTTCCCAGGGGACTTTCAAACCCAAAACTACTGAAAAGGTAAAAAAAGTGTTTAATCCCATGCCCGGGGCCAGGGCAATTGGATTACGGGCGTAAATACCCATAGCGATACTGCTGAAAGCGCTGACCAGAACAGTCGCCGTTAAAACAGCGCTAAAAGGCATTCCCGCCTGACTAAGCAATCCGGGATTCACCACAATTATGTACATCATTGCCAAAAAGGTAGTGATGCCGCCAATGATTTCGGTTTTCAGATTGGTATGGTTTTGATCAAATTGAAAATATGATTTAATCATAGGATTCTCTGAAATTTGATTTTTGAATTTGTATCAAATATAGTTTTTTTGAATTATGATTAAAAATATTTCTATAAGGTTACAAATCTGTTGAAATGATCTTGGATTTTTGAGAATCAATTTACTATTTTATAACCGTAGAAAATCAAAGGATCAAAAAAATGACTAAAACTTTTAAAAATATAATTATGATTTCTCTAATATTCTGTACTTTCGTTTTCATGCTGACTCTACTCGATTTTGCCGCATTGCATGATATCAAAAATGATTATGTAAGTCAGTCTATCCTTGACTATCTGAAAATTAATACCTCTCAAAATTTGCCGGAATGGACAAATACGAGAGGTGAATGGCAGGTTGTGACGTTTAGTTTAATAACACGATTTTTATTTTTGATATTAAATACATTTATTCTAATTTATCTCTATCGAAAAATAATTCCACAAGCTGATTCAAATAAATAATGAAGAGATACGATTTTAAACGACTAACCGAACCAGAATTTTGAATGGATAATTTTTTAATTCAATTTTTAGTAATCACACTATTGTTTATAATAGTATTCGTATCCGGTTACCGTTTAAATCGAACCGGCAAACCCTATAATACAATCACATTTAATATTCATAAATTGATTGGTCTGGCAGTAATAGCTGTGCTTGTGGTTCAAATGTATAATACAAATCAGATATCCAAACTGAGTCTTGCGGAATGGATAAGCAGCCTCATTACCGGATCAATATTCCTTATCGCGATCCTATCCGGCGGTATATTGAGTATTGAAAAATCCATGCCGGATGCGATGAATAAAATTCATAAGATAGTCGCATATTTAGCTATCTTCCTGACAGCATTTACTTTATATCTATCGGTGAACCCTAATTGAAAGAATGAACAATCATGGCTATGTTAAATTGTACTTATTTACTTATTGTATTTTTTATTTTGATGAATTTTAATCCGTTAATTGCACAAACTTCAGATCAGGATGGACATCATCATGAACATGCGGATTATGAATTAGGATTATCTCTCGGGATGACCAGATTGGTTGAGGAAGCTGAAAATGCTCTGAGCTCTCATTTACATTTTTCCAGAAAACTCGGCGGGACAGAACTTTTAGAACGATTTTCTTTGGGGCTGGGCTTCGAATATATCTTTACTAAACATCCGCATTACAGCGTGGTTGGCACTATATCAATAAATCCAATTTGGGCTTTGATTGTCGATATCTCACCGGGAGTACTCATAACTGAACATGATGGTTCAAAAGAAAAGCTATTTGTCACTCACCTGGAATTAACTTATGAATTTGACTATCAAGGTTTCGGAATCGGACCGGTAGTCGGCGCAGGTTTCTCCGAGGAAGACAATCATCTGATGATTGGATTGCATATTGGTAAGGGATTTTAACTGAGATTCATACACTTGATATTTTTTAAGATCGGATTGTATTTACTTTAAGATATTTAATACCCTCTTTCAGCAGCAGTTTAGGATCGAATTATTTCAATACGAAATATTTTCTATCAATACGAAAATTATTCGCTTCTATTTAGTCAATTGTCATCTATTATCAAGTAATAACTGTATTTTTTATTCCCGTCTGAACAGGCACGATTTTTGAATTTATTAAATAAACCTGATCCTCTAAACATTGTACGATATAAATATACCGGATGATATTTTTCTAAATTTTAAAAATATTCGAATCGTAATTGGGAGACAAATAAAATGACCAGAATTAAAGATATATTTTTTCTCTTCCTGCTCATTACACCCTTTTCTATCTATTTATTGCCAATGAACCAAACATCCTTCTATCCAATGGCAATTGGAAATGAATGGGAGTTTAACTCGGATTTCGATCCTCATTCAGATATTATTGGAGACACTATGGAAGTGAATGGAATAGTTTATTACGGATTTGGACGAACTTCGGATGCACCTGAATACCTGATTCGAACAGATAAAGATATTGTATACACGCTTAACACTTTTGATAACAAAGAATACATTCTCTTCGATTTCACAATGGGAGTGGGTGATAGTGTCCTGTTACCCGAAGAGTATGGCTGTTCGTTCGGCACTAAAATTTTTCTGATCAGTAAAAATGATACAATTATAACTCCTGCCGGCACTTTCTATAATTGTTGCCACTTTAAACATATTACTAATTGCAATGATGCAGGCATCCATGATACATGGTTTTCAGAAAATGTTGGAAAAGTCAAATACGTTGCAGAGTATATAGCAGGAATTCGGGAATTTTTATTGACGAAATATTCGATTCCAGTCTCAATTAAATCAGGATCAGAAAAAAATCAGACAATTAGATTTCAATTATATCAGAATTACCCAAATCCCTTTAATCCAAGAACCAATATTTCGTATACCGTAGGGGCGTATCGCAATACGCCCCTACAATATGTAGATTTATGCATTTATAATGTCCTTGGCCAAAAGGTCACTATGCTTGTTAATGAAAAACAGCCGGCTGGCAAATATCAGGTTGAATGGAACGCTAATGGGTTCGCTAGTGGAGTATATCTATACCAGTTAAAAATTGGGGATCAGATTAAAACCAGGAAGATGATATTGCTTCAGTAGATATTGAATAGTTAAATCAAGTTTACTTAAATACAGATTAACACCCCAAATTATAATTTTTAATTAATTGCATCTGTATTATTTTTTTTAATAGATTGTTGTATACCATTCCATCTTACAATTAATGCGCTAATTAATTAGTCCGGCTATCACTTAAATTAGGAGTGAGTCATGGATAAATTACATAGCTGTATTTACCTGTTTATTCTATTCATCTTATTAACATTTCATTCTATCTTTGCACAGAATAAAACCAGCATCGCCATCTTGGCGCTTCAGGGCAATGGAATAACCGCATCCGAAGCAAGTGTTCTGACAGATGAATTAAGGTCTACACTGGTTCAATTAAAAAAATATGATGTCCTTGAACGAAATAATATGGAATCCATTTTGAATGAGCAGGGATTCCAAATGAGCGGCTGTACTTCAACGGAATGTGCTGTTGAGGCAGGAAAATTACTAGGCGTGCAGAAAATGGTGGGCGGCAGCGTAGGAAAACTGGGCGAACTCTATAATATTAGCATTAGAATATTTGATATACAGACAGGCAGAATTGAAAAAACGGAAACCAGAAGACACGAAGGATCGATTGAACAATTATTGGATGTAATCAAACAAATAGGCTATGCTTTATCAGGAACAAATATTGAAGAATCGAAGGAAACGACACCACAAAATGACCCATTCCAGAGTGTAAATGCATCCCGTCAACGAAAGAATAAATTCAGCGTAAAAGCAGGTATCAGTTCCACAACTACAACCCAGCAATCAGCTGATAAGTTAGGATTTGTTGCAGGCGGCTCATTTACTCTTCACTTGTTCAATGATGTTGCTCTACAACCTGAATTATTCTTTTCGACAAGAAGTTTTAATTATGACAGCTCAGAAACCATGCATTTTGATAATATACAATTTGTTCTTTTGATTTCCTACCAAGTTTCACTGATGGATCATAAAACTATCATTTTTAATTTTAATGCAGGGCCATCATATAATTTCATATTGAATGCTACAAAAAAAGCATATGGTGAAACTTTGGATTTGAAGAACTATGATGATGCCAGTGCGGTTAAAGACAGTGAATTGTCTTTTATTTTCGGAGCCGGTTTACAAATCCCTTTGGGAACAATTTCAATATCCATTGAAGGACGATATGAATTAGGGCTGACAGAAATTTTTAAAGACGAATCCAACTGGGAGATTGGAAAAGCTAAAGTTGTATGGGGAATATTGGGGATTACTTTTTAGGATAATTTTATTGATTTAGATTTTATACTTTTTCACTACTAAGAATTGCTATTTTTTACAATTCCGCATGCTCAGTACACAAAATAATCTCATTCTGTAATTGTTCACTCAAATCGATAAAATAATCACTATAACTGATCATGTGAACAATTAAGTCAGCGTATTTTTCCGATTCAATTAAATTGCTAAAAAATTATCCCATTTATTTTTTGTTTACATGAATAAATTTATTAATATACGTGTGCACATATAACACATAAAATTGGAGTAGTACTATGAACATTACTCTTTCATCGGATAAAGCTACCGTTGAAAAAGCTCGTAATTATGCCAGAAAGCATAATACATCGTTGAACAACCTTGTTCGGGACTTCTTAAAAAGGATAACCAACTCCAGTGATTTGGATGCCATAGCAGATGAATTTGAGAAGATTGCCTTATCGCATTCAGGAAAATCTGAAGAGAGTTTTAAATTTAGCAGAGATGAAATATATTCAAGAGGATAAGGGTGAATAAAATATTTTTAGACACGAATATAATAATCTATGCCAATGATAGCCGGGATAAGATGAAACAGAAAAAGTCTATCGCAGCCATAAAGCTGCTGATGAAAAATGGTAGCGGTATCATTTCAACACAGGTTTTGCAGGAATACGCTTTTGTGGCGATAAATAAAATAGGGCAGCCTTATAACGCTGTCCTTCGGCAAATGAAACTTTTAGAAGCCTTTGAAATAATCAATCAGTCCCCGGATCAGATTCGCCGGGCGGTGGAAATTATGCATCTTTATAAAATTAATTTCTGGGATGCCTGCATTATTAGCAATGCTGAACAGGCTAATTGTAGTATAATTTATTCAGAGGATTTTAATACAGGTCAATTTTATTCAGGTATTCAAATAGTAAATCCACTTCAATAAAAAAATAATCATCATACCTCTGCATGTTCGGTGCGTAAAATAATTTCATTCTGCAGCTGTTCGCTAAGATCCACAAAATAATCACTATATCCGGCGACCCGCACAATTAAATCACGATATTTTTCCGGTTCCTTCTGAGCCTGCTTTAGCGTTTCCGCCGTAACCACATTAAACTGAATATGATGTCCATCCATCCTGAAATACGCACGGATCAAATGGGCTAGTTTAGTAATGCCTGTTTCATCACTCAGCAATTGCGGAGTAAATTTTTGATTGAGTAAGGTACCGCCGGTTTTAATATGATCAATTTTTGAGGCTGATTTCAGTACGGCTGTAGGGCCATGTAAATCTGCCCCCTGCACCGGCGAGATACCTTCTGAAAGTGGTTCGAATGCTTTGCGTCCATCCGGCATGGCGCCAATTACACTGCCAAAGTACACATGAGAGGTCGTGGGCAGTAAATTAATCCGGTGCGTTCCGCCTTTGGTATTCGGCCGGCCATCCACAGCATCAAAGAATAGTTGAAAAACATCCCGGGCGATATCATCCGGATAATCATCATCATTACCATATTTGGGCGTATCATTGACAAGCATTTTGCGGATCGGTTCTGCATTATCAAAATTATCATTTATTACTCTCAGGAGTTCCGCCATAGATATGCGCTTCGTGTCAAATACATTATATTTTATTGAAGTCAAAGCATCCGTTATGCTACCCAGACCAACACCCTGAATATAGGATGTATTATAACGGGCGCCTCCGGCATGATAATCTTTACCATTCAGAATACAGTCATCAATCAGTATCGATAAAAATGGGGCGGGCAAATATCGGGCATAAATCCGCTCGATAATATTATTGCCCTCTATTTTAATATCAATAAAATGATTTAACTGTTCCTGAAAAGCCGCCATCAGTTCATTAAAAGACTTAAACTGTATTGCTTCACCAGTTTTCAGACCAAGTTGCTTTTCGGTTCTTGGATCGATTCCGTTATTCAGTGTCAGTTCCAGAATTTTAGCCAAATTGAAATATCCGGTGAGGATATAACTTTCTTTGCCGAAAGCGCCGGCTTCCACACAACCACTGGCTCCGCCATTGCGGGCGTCTTCAACCGATTTATCCTGCCGAACCAGCTCCTGCACAATCGCATCGGAATTAAATATGGACGGCTGACCAAATCCGGTTTTAATAATTTTGATGGCCTGTTTAATCAACTGATCCGGATTTTTCTTACTCAGCTGCACCATAGAGCTTGGCTGCAGAATACGCATTTCCTCAATCACATCAAGGATCATATAGGATAATTCATTAGCGGCATCGCTGCCGTCTGCTTTCATTCCACCAACATTGATCAGGGCAAAATCAGTATAAGTGCTGCTTTCCTTCGCCGTAACGCCAACCTTGGGCGGTGCCGGCTGATTGTTGAATTTAATCCAGAAAGCCTGCAGCAGTTCTCTGGCTTTTTCTTTGGTTAATTCACCACTCTCAAGTTCTTTCCGATAAAAGGGATAGAGATGCTGATCTAATCTGCCGGGATTGAAGGAATCCCAAGGATTTAATTCGGTAATCACCCCGATATGTACAAACCAGTAATATTGCAGCGCTTCCCAAAAAGTCTGCGGCGCATTAGCCGGCACCCGTTCGCAAATGGCGGCCATCTGTTCGAGTTCTTTTTGTCTTTCAATTGACTCGGTTTCACTACTCATTGAGCGCAGCTTCTCAGCATAGCGATGTGCAAAACTGATAAGCGCCTGAGCGGCGATTTCCATGGCTTTTAATTCTTCACGTTTATCCAGGGCCAGGGGATCGTTTAGAAAGTCAAGTTTGGCAATACTTTCCCGGATATCTGTAATAATATCGAGCATTCCCTTATTATAGATTTTATCCCCCAGCACTGTGTGTCCGGGAGAGCGCTGTTCCATAAATTCTGTAAAGATGCCCGCCTCATAGGCCTCTTTCCACTCCCCGGATACCTCTCTGAATATTTTTTGACGGATTGATTTACCCTGCCAGAAAGAAACGATTTCTTTTTCATGAAAAGATTTATCGTTTGCATCTACATGGTAGGGTATTTTCTCGCGTGAATTCAGGGTATCCAGATCTTCCGGACTATGCAGGCAAACCTCGGGATAGGTCGGTGTGGCCTTTGGCGCCGGTCCGCGTTCACCGACAATCAACTCCCCGGGATTAATACAGATCTCTTTATTTTTAAGAATGTGATTAAAAGCCAGCGCCCGCTGAACCGGCATAGCAACCTGACCGCAAATATCCGATTTGTAAAATTCCGTAAGCAGCCAGGCCCGTTCCATCGATAAGGATGGCTGCGTTTGCAGGCTTTGCTCCCGTAACCGGCTAATCCGTTCGTTCATTTTAACCCCCTATACTCACATCAAATCCGGCATTTTTAAATTGTTTCTTTAATGATTGCATCCTTGCGCCGGCAGGTTCTTCAATATTCCCTGCTTTATATGCCATACCCAACCGCTCATATTTATGCGCCCCGATTTTATGATAAGGCAATAAATTTATTTTATGAATATTGGGTAACGATTTCAAATAGACAATCATACTATCAATATTATTTATCGTATCCGTAATATCGGAAATAACTGGAAAGCGTATATGCACTTCTCTGCCGGCATTTAAAATAAATTCCAAATTTTCATGAATTATTATATTTGGCACACCTGTGTATTTTAGATGATCCATTTCATCGATAAGTTTCAAATCAAATAAAAATAAGTCCGTGTAAGGCATTACTGTTTGAACTGCACTTTGATCAGCATAGCCGCAGGTATCTATTGTGGTGTGAATGCCTGTCTGCTTACATGCCTGCAACAGTTCCAATAAAAATTCAGACTGTATTAGCGGTTCGCCTCCGGAGAAGGTAACGCCGCCTCCTGATTCATCATAAAAAATGGCATCTTTATTTATTTCTTTCATTACTTCAGCGACAGACATGGTTTTCCCAATGGTAGCATTTGCCGTCCGTTGCAGATTGATTTCCCTGCTCTCCGGATTGTGACACCACCAGCATTGCATGGGACAGCCTTTGAAAAAAACAGTGGTACGAATGCCCGGACCGTCATGAATGGCGTATTTTTTAATATCGAAAATTATTCCTGTTGGTTCGGAACTCATAACTTTTATAATTTCAAATTGTACTGAATTAATTCAGCTGAATTTAAATAAAATTCCAGAGCATTCCAATTGAATAGCATGCATGAGTTCCCCCTCCAATGGAGGGGATAGGGGCGGGTAAATGACAAAATTATTTCAGGGGAAAAGAGTCAATGTGTGCTCTAAAATATCCAACCCACCATAGTTGCCATGACCGGGAATGACTATTTTAGCATCCGGAAAAGCTATTAGCACTTTCCTCAATGTTTTCGGCCACTCCGGAATATTAGCATCCCCGGTGAAGCCTAAACTATTCCAGCCTAATGCTTTAGCCATACAGCCCGCAAAGAGTATTTTTTCAGATGGAATGTAAACTACCATATTATCTTCCGTATGTCCCGGTCCCAGATATTTTAATAGCAATTCATTTTCAGGACCAATCAGTAATGAATCATTAAAAGTGATTTGAGGAACCGGCAGACTTTTTTCTTTACAGATTTCAGCTGTCAGTTGATAGGCATAACTTTTAATCCCCATTTTATGAACGGCTTCCAGTCCTCCCATACAGTCTGCATGCCAATGCGTGGGTATTACACCTTCAACTGACATATGCAGACTATCCTGCAAATAGTTGATTAGCAATTCGGTTAATTTATTTGTCCAGGGTGTATCAACGATAAATGCTTTGTTCTTAATAATATACACCAGGCCATTAGCCGGAAAATGCGGCGCGTTCTTTAAATCCTGATAGGAAATATGAATGTAACAATGATCGGAAATTTTATTGAGTTCCAAATTGTCAGAGATTCTAAGTATCGGTCCTCCAAAAATCGGAAGAATTGTTATCATCAAAAATATAAATATCAAGTTAATTTTCATACTATTTTTTTCTCCAATTTAGATTGACTATAATTAAATATTGTTATTATATAATTTAAAAAAGAAAGAATAAATTAAATAAAAATTTTTATCCGCATTCATGTCTTTTAGGGATAGTAATCGTAAATGTGGTGCCGTGCCTTATTCTTGAAGTAACATCAATTTTACCCCGATGCTCAGCAATAATTTTTTGCGTTACCGGTAAGCCCAAACCGGTGCCCAGCGATCCTTTTGTGGTATAAAATACATCAAAAATATGTTTGATATTTTCTTTGCTAATCCCAGACCCGTTATCAGATACTTTTATTTCTAAAGCTTTATTATTAAGACATCGCGTTGATATTTTAACAATGCCACCCGATTTACTACAGGCATCGATAGCATTGGATACCAGATTTAGTATACAGCGATATATACCTTTAGGATCGATACATACACGCTGTAGTTGTTCATCTAAATCCAATTCTATTTTTATATTTCTACTTTTAGCATTTTCATTTAACAATTCAAAAAGGTCCTGACAAATTTTATTTACATCCGTAGGATTATATTCCGGTTTGCGAGGGCGGGAAAATAGCAGCATATCCAATACAATATCCCGGATTCGCTGAGAATTTCTTTTAAGTATATCCCACCCCTTATTCACATTATCCATATTTTTTGTGGCGACGCCGCGTTCAACGATAAAAGAGCCTCCATCCATATTATTAAGAATATTTTTTAATCCATGCGCAGAGCTGGCAATACTATGACCCAAATCAGTAAGATGCATTTGGTTTATATTCTCATCCGCAAGACGGATATTATCAACATGAGTCGCAGTCAATCCTGCAAAAATATTTAACAGTTTTTGGTGATCTTCAGAGAAATTATCTTCTATTTTCTGGTTTATTGCAATCAGAACGCCAATTAAATTATTTCGACTAATCATCGGGACAGCAAGAATTGAATGGGCGACAATACCACCTTGTTCATCAACCTCTTTGACAAATCGGGGATCCGAATGAGCATCTTTAATTCTCACACCGATCCTGTTATCCGCAACCCATCCGATTATGCCTGTGCCTTTCTTTGCCCTTAAAAACGTTACATCCTGGTTTCGTTTTTCGAAGCATCCTTTATAATAGTAAACTTCCTGTGTGATATTATCATATAAGCCAATACAGCAATATTCTGCATCCAGAGATTTTGGCACCTGCTCATTCACCACATTAAGCAGTGAATCAACATCCATAGCTGAATGGATATAGTTATATATCCTTGATAGGTCTTCGATATTTTCTGATTTTAAATTCATAAAAAATTAATTACTTGAATATCTTTTTGACTGATTCCTTCAGTCGTTCAGGATCAAGCGGTTTTTCAATATAATCAACCGGTTCTTTACCCATAAACGCTTTCATATCCTTCTTAAAGAATTGTATACCGACTTTATCGGCAACGCCGGTCAGCATAATGATTGGAATATCCTTAGTTACCGGATCCTTCTGCAGGTCATAGAATACTCTAAAGCCGTCTTTTTCCGGCATCATTACATCAAGAATTATTAGGTCCGGCAATTCCGTTTTAGCTTTATTCTGTCCATCGATCCCATCGTAGGATGGAATAATTTTAAAATCAGCAATTTCGGAAAGTATTGCATCAACATATTCAATAGCATCCGGTTCATCATCCACCACTAAAATTGATTTTGTTAAAGCCATAATGACCTCCAGGGTTGATTGAAATATAAAATTGATTGGTTCAAAGAACGTGTATATGATCTGATATATGGATCGGTTCTGGTAACCAAATAACAAAGACCGGAAGAAGTTTAGTACAAGTCGGGTCCGCTTTACTTTTGTGAATTGGCGATATTCACAACTATATTCAGGGCTAGTAGAAGTTTATTTTCTTTTTCAGCTGAAAATTCGATATTAATATAGGCAGTAAAAATACAAGGTGCAATTCCAACTTTTATAAAAATGGCGGCGCAACAATTAATGAATCATATCGTAAATCAGCAAAGTTTAATTCAGTGTCAAAGGAGGCAATCCAATGAAAATAAATTTTTCAGTTCTATTAATTATAATAATTTTGATCCTTAGTTCTCTTGGTCTGGGTCGCGATATTAAAAAAGATTTTCACGAATCATTCGAAGTAAAATCCGGTGATATGCTTTATTTATATCACGGCGATGGTGATGTTACAATATCTTCATGGGACAAACACATTATCGAAATAGAAGTTTATTTTAGCGCAAATATCTTTGGCCTGGCTAAAGACGAATATGATTTCGATATTCAGTTTAAACAGAATGGAAATAAAATAGAGGTAACTGAAAAGTTAAAACGTAATCATCGATTTGGAATTCGGGGAATCACCATTAACCGCTACGAATATCTTATAAAATTGCCAAAATACCTGTTACTTAATCTGGATGGCGATGACGGCAATGTTGAGATTAAAGATATGGCTGCCAGCATTGACTGTCATTTGTCGGATGGTGATCTGCAAATCAGTCATGTATCTGCCGATCAAATAAAACTAAGCCTTGAAGACGGCTCGCTAAAAATGGATGATATTGCAGCTGATCTGAACATTAGTATGGATGACGGCGATGTTACAATAGCGGATTATACCGGAAAAGATTGCAGTATAGATCTGAAAGACGGGCGACTGGAACTGAACAGAGTCTCTTCTAATTTTGATATCCATTGTGATGATGGGGATATTGAATTACACCATATCCGTACAAACTTATTAAAAATTACTGCCAATGACGGCGATGTATATATCGATTTGATCCAATCTGAAAATCCGGATATAGCCGTAAAAGTGGATGATGCTAAGGTGGTGATAGATTTTCATAAAGAAATATCTGCAAAGATAGAAATTGAAACAGATGACGGCAGTATCGATACGCGTATTTCTGATGCTGAGTATGAAAAGAAGAAACGAAATTATTATAATGCAGAGATCAATGGAGGCAAGGGAAAAGTCCATATTGAAACTAATGATGGAAATATTATTTTAAGAAAATCATCCTGATTCGTTTTAACATTGAATATAAGCCCACAGAATTATAATTGGTTTTAGGAAGAATAGATAATAGTATATCAGGTATGTTTGCTTTTATTTTTAAGCGAATCTGTTTTTAGTTTATTATCTTTCTTTTTCTCTCCATCCCAGGATATAATCTGAAAACGATCTCTTAAAACACAGCGCCCTTTCCCCGGTGTACAGGCCATTCCGTTTAATTCGCAGATTTCATTATTCCAATAGGGACAATCCCAACTCATAAATTATTTCCTATCATTACATTTGGAAAATCAATATAAATGAAACAGAAAATGGTTGCCAGAAATTCAGCTAAAACAAAAAAAAGGATTTACTATATAGTAAATCCCCTTAATTTGACGATATAAATTTTAAAGGTTTAACCAATAGGATAGTTTAATCATAAAAATATTATCTGATCTTGTATCGATAAGTTTATCCACGGATTTCCCGAAATTAAAATTACCATTGTCTTCATCATTATAGCGGCTTTGCGTCCAGACGAAATAAGCCACTGATCCGGGCAGATATTCCCATCGCAGCACTATATTGCCGCGCAGGGATTTACTTGTAAAATCAGGTTTATCCCAGGTTAATGCAGGCGCCGGACCCGATCCATCAGCGTCCGCTTCATACTGATCAGAATCGGGATTATAATTGATCTCCTCAAATTCATTAAAATCATAAGTCTTTGGTCTATCCAGATACTTGTATTCCGAAAAATCAGCCGATGCGATGAGCGGCTGCATATAGAGTTGTAAACTCAATTTGGGCGTAAACGTCCAATTCAATCGAATACTGGCTGATAATTGTTTATAATCCAGATTGGCAAAAACATATCGTTTATTGAATGTCCCGGTAGCTGTCACATCATTGAACACATCAACCCATTGAGATTCTGTTATAGACCAGCTATATTCCGGATTTATACTGAAATTAATATTATTCATCGGTTTCCACTCAATCTCAAATTCTAATTCCCTGTCATAGTCGCCATTAGTATGAACATAATTATATCCTCCCAATTCAAATACGATTGGCTTGCGGCTGTCACTTCCCAGATACATATCAACCTGATTTCCGGGCAAATTCTTGGTTAGAGGCCCGCCGCGCGTCCGGTAATTATTATAGGTTTCCGGATTATAAGCATAGTGAATATTAACCCAGTAATAATTGGCAAATTCGCTATAATATCCGGCCCAAAAACCACTCCAGGTTGTATAACCATCAAAATCCCATGTATTGAACAGTGCGCCTATCAGTTCAGTGTATCGGGATATCTTATTGGGTTTAGTCCATTTGTAACCGGCGCCCAGATGATAATTGATGATATTGGTGCGCCACATAAATCCGACATCACTTACATCAAAGCCCGGATGGATAACGCCAAGCGCGGAATTGAAAAAGACATTGCCCTTTTGTTTGTTTATGAGAATACGTCCGGCAAATCCCTCGATTTTTGTTGCATTGGAATCCAGTGAAACAAACTTAGCATCGGGTCTTTGATAATAGTGTCTCGAACTCTCCTGTAAATCTAAGATTCTATTTTTATTTCCCTGCACATTTGAATAACCGGCCCAGCTGGATACCACCCATGTTCTGTCTTTATCTAGAAACGTCCAACCATCTACACCCAAGCCAAATGATTTGGAATTAGTATAGTCTTTCAGCCAGTCATTCTTATAATCCCGAATAGCGCTCGTGGCAATAATACCTATACCGCGATAACCTTCATTAATTTCCTTTTGCGCTCTGATGACACTATAATGTGTCAGTGGTTCAATTTCTTTATCTGACTTATCATTCTCGAATTCAATATCTGCATATTCCCTGGCAGTTACCGCATGAATTGCCCCAATATTCCAGCTGTCTGCCAGCTTACCGGAAAATTTAGCCGCTCCTAAAATGGTTGTCCCTTCCGGTGCGTCAATGTAATCATAATCTAAATTACCTGTACCCTGCGGAGTCCGGCCAATTCTACGGCTATAAAAGAAAGAAGGATTACTCCAGTTAAAGCTCCAGTGGCTTCGCGACCCGCCACGACCAAATTCAAAAATAGAGGCGCCTTCGAGGAAAAAAGGACGCTTTTCACTGAAATAGGACTCCACATCACTTAAATTTACCACAGCCGGGTCAACCTCAACCTGACCAAAATCCGGATTAATCGTCGCATTCAAAGTGAGATTACTGCTGATCCCATATTTTAAATCCACGCCCAGGCCGGGCAGATATCTTGATCCATCATTAAATGGATCATCTTTATCCGGATGAGTATATTCGCCCTTTGCGCGAACATAAGGCAGAGCTTCAATCCTGTTATCCGGACTAATATACTCAATGCCAACTAAATCCGGAAACCGGGACACAAAACCGCTGCCGTCTTTTGGGGTAAACACTAAATAGATGTATTCATTTCTCCTTGAGATATCTCTTCTGAAATTTACACCCCAAACATAGGCATCTTTCTTCTTAAATCTCAATTGAGAAAAAGGGATACGCATCTCAACTACCCATCCATGCTCATCAATTCTAGCTTCCCCTTCCCAGACGCCGTCCCAGGAGCTGTCATCCCAATCGTCATTCATCATCACGCCATCAAGAAGGGTTCCGCCTGCACTTAGCCCAAAATAGTACCCGCTTCGCTTATCATGATAGGGATCGATAAAAATGCCGAACAGATCTGCATTAACATTGGCGTCTTTACGGCCAAGTTGAGACAAAATAGAATCCGGACTGGAATCAAATAAGCGGGCGCCAACATATAACGCTTCATCATTATAAGCAAGACGAACCTCGGTCCTTTCAGAAGGATTTCCACCTTCGACAGGGTCCTTTGTTACAAAATTTTTTAGACACCAGTCATTCTGCCAAACCGCTTCTGTTAATTGGCCGTCTATTTTGATTGGTTCATCACATCGGATGGCTTTTACTTCAATTTTCTGATTTTCTTCATTTATACCTGCTGCCCTGATCAAAGAGACCAGAAATAAAAATAATAGTGGTAAATATAATTTCATAACAATCCTTTGGTTCTTAATTGGTTTTCAAATAACAAGTATTAATAAAGACGAATGAACACAGAAAAAGTTAGCAACAAAGTTCGAATTTTTTATTAAAACCCAAATTATTATTGATTGCATTAAACTGCTTATTTAATGAAATTTAATGTATGTCTGAATTATTAAAAAGTGACGCGCTTGTTTTAGATTCAATCCGATGGAAGGACAGCAGTAAAATTATTACACTCTTCTCACGGGAATATGGAATTATTAAAGTGATTGCCCGTGGCGTTTTCCGGAATAAAAGCGCCTTCGCCGGTAAGCTGGAAAGCTTAAATCGCGTCGAGATTGTAATTAATTCCCGGAGCTCACGTTCGCTGCAAATATTAACGGAAGCGGATGTTATTGATTCTTACAATGCAATCCGTCCGGACATGCAGCGATTACCCTATGCCTTAGCTATATTGGAGTTGGTCCGGCAGACCATCCGCGAAAGCCATTCAGACACGATTTTTTATGATTTTATTATTGTTCTATTGGATGCAATGAAAACGAGTCAAACGCCTGCGATTATGTTTATTTATTTTTTATTAAAGCTTGTCTCCTTTTTAGGGTTCAGGCCCAATATAGATGAATGTCAGGTCTGCGATAAAAAACCGTCTTCTGATATTGCTTATTTTTCGCTGGAAAAGGGAACCCTGTTTTGCGAAGAATGTGCCGAAGGGGCGACGATGTTGAGAAAAATTAAATCGGATGATTTGGATTTACTTAGAAAATTGCAGAATTTTCCACATCGGAAAATTGCTGAATTTGAAGTAAACGATTTACCTGCCCAATATTTTATTGACCTCTTGATTGATTATTTAAATTTTCATACTGAAACGAATATCACCTTAAAATCATTGAGTATGTTAATCTGAATACAATTGACCGGCTTCTGCGCGGCCCGGCGATTGAATATGTGCAATTTTTGGAACAGATTTGGATTATGATACCAGGAAATCATCCCCGCAGTATGTCCATCCACCGCCCAGTCGAAAGGGTAAGTAAAAAACTTGAATAACGAACATGGATTCCCGTCTGGTCAACACGGGACAGGAACGATTTATGATTTGCGATTATGATTATATCTATCGATTGTCAATATAGCCAATACCTCGTAGAGGTTTGATTATTGTAGCCCAATGCCGGTGTTAACTTTTAGATTCAATCAATCTAAAAGAAAAAACTGCCCAACTCAGGCCGCGCGCACAGCGGGCGCATCACTCATATATACTATTATTATTCATATTTAGTCGGTATTATTTGATAGGAAGAGAGGTTTATTATTTATATGAATGACCAGTTGAATTATTAATTTATTGAAACATGGGAAAAACTCCGTAAATTTTATTTAGTCTAATAAAAACAAGGAGT
>JAFGKZ010000248.1 GCA_016928315.1 Calditrichaceae bacterium | reverse complement strand
TTGGCCTTTATGCTGATGGCGGCTCAAAAAATATCATTCCAAATGGAAAAAATTTATCTTAATAAGATTAGTCATCCAGAAAGTGAGTCCAGTAAAATTATATCTATTTTCGGCAACGAAAATAAAATATTTCAGGAATGGACTTTTTATAAACAAATAATGGAAGCAGTTGATTTTGGTTTGATTGTATTCGATTCGAATTATGTTATTGAGTTTATGAATAAAAAGTCCGGGTTTATACTTAAAAATAGTCAGCATGACTATCGGGGTAAAAAGCTGGATGACTTATTTGGGCATACAGAATTGCTTCAGATAAAAACCCTGTTACAAACGCGGGATTTTCCAATAATTAAAGAAGAAATGCAGCTATCGTTAGCCAATCTTCCAAATTATTATATCGGTTTTTCAATTTATGCCCATGAAGATACTGAACATATCACCAAATATATTTTTGTATTTTCCGAGATCACGCAGACCAAACGTATTCAAGCAGAAATTATCCGTATGGATCGTATGGCTTCATTGGGGGTGCTGAGCTCCGGTATTGCGCACGAGATTAGAAATCCGTTGGCTGGTATCAAAGCGATGGTGCAGACGCTGGAAGAGGAAATGGATGAGGGCTCGTCTCAGTTGGAATATGTTGACCGGATATTGCGGCAGGTTAACCGTCTCGACGATCTGTTAAAAGCTTTCTTTTCTTATGCACGTCCTCAGCGTCCGGATCCCCGTGCCGAACAGATTATGGATATTGTAAGAGAAGTACTGCCTCTATTTAGGCGAAAAATGCAGGATAAAAACATTGAGATTATCGAAAATTATGAAAAAGAGTTGTACTATGTTTTTGTAGATTCCAATCAAATCCAACAAGTAATTTTTAATTTATTTTTAAATGCGATTGACGCGATGCCGGAAGGCGGAACAATTACCATAGAAGCTAAAAATTCTCCTGATTTAAAACCGGTTATCGACCGTCGGCATCGCATGCCAAGTTTATTATCTAATAAGATGATTGAAATCCGCATTTCAGATACAGGAACGGGGATGCCGCAGGATGTGATTGACAATGTATTTAATCCCTTCTTTACTACTAAATCCAATGGAACCGGCTTAGGGCTCTCTATTGTTTATCAGATTATCAAAGAACATGGCGGCCAGATAGAAGTGGAGAGCACACCCAATGAAGGTACTTTATTTAAAATATTACTCCCGGCCTTAGAGAGAAAAATAGTTACCTGATATTGTTATTGATCTTTTATTACATTTCCTGTAAGAATCGAAAAATAGCTTTACAAGTATGAATCTATTTTTTAATTTCCATACTTTTAATACCAATGAGTGACAATAATCCAAAAAGGAGCGTTTATGGATATTCAATCGACTGGCAAAGGATTACCAGAAAATGCATATCGCAAATTAAAAGAAGGTGAATCGTATTCTCCCGTGGTTCCGGAAGATTCTCCACTGCCCGAATTAACTGGATATTCTTTATTTTGGGGATTGTTTTACGCCGTTATTTTTTCTGCCGGCGCTGCATATTTAGGTCTTAAAATTGGGCAGGTATTTGAAGCAGCTATTCCGATAGCCATCCTTGCAGTTGGACTTTCAACGGTTATTAAGCGGCAGAATGCTTTGTCGGAAAATGTTATAATTCAATCAATAGGTGCCAGCTCAGGTGTAATTGTTGCAGGCGCTATATTTACGATTCCCGGATTGTATATTCTGGGCCTGGATGCATCGTTTATGCAGGTTTTTCTTTCATCTTTATTTGGTGGATTTTTAGGCATATTGTTTTTAATTCCTTTTCGCCGCTATTTCGTAAAGGATATGCATGGTGAGTTTCCATTTCCTGAAGCAACAGCCACAACCGAAGTCTTAATTGCCGGAGAATCCGGCGGCAAGCAGGCGAAAATATTATTAAAAGCATTAGTCGTTGGCGGTGTATATGATTTCTTTGTTTCTGGTTTTGGTTTCTGGAAAGAAGTTGTATCCAGTCGCGCATTTGAGTTGGGCGAGAAATTAGCATCGTTCACAAAATTAGAATTCCGTTTAAATATTGGTGCAGCAGTGATGGGGCTTGGTTACATTGTTGGACTAAAATATGCGTTAATTATTGCCTGTGGTTCCTTTTTGGCCTGGTGGGTAATTTTACCGGCTATGTATCATATTGGGCAAATGATACCCGGTAGTGAAATTGCGTCAATGGATCCATTAGGCATTTTCAGTACCTATGTAAGGCATATTGGTATTGGAGGCATCGCGGCTGCAGGATTAATTGGAATTATTAAATCCAGAAAAATTATTGCAGGCGCATTTAAACTCGCTATTCAGGAATTTACTGGCGGTAAAGACCTCAACAAAGAAAAACCAAAACAACAACGAACTCAATTAGATATCAAAATGAAATGGCTGGTTGTCTTGATTATCAGTACTCTGTTAGGCGTTTTTGCCTTTTTCCTGATGCTGGTTGTTAACGGCAATATACTGTATGCCTTTACGGGACTTTTAATTGTCACTGTCATTTCATTCCTGTTTACAACGGTAGCTGCGCAGGCTATTGCTATTGTGGGTACTAATCCGGTTTCAGGAATGACTTTAATGACCCTGATAATTTCTTCGGTCATTCTCGTTTCAATCGGTTTAAAAGGTGAAGAAGGTATGCTGGCAGCCTTGATTATTGGCGGTGTAGTATGTACAGCTTTATCCATGGCGGGCGGCTTTATAACAGATTTAAAGATAGGTTACTGGTTAGGGACTACTCCACAAACACAGCAACGGTGGAAATTTTTGGGTACTTTATTTGCCGCCATATCCGTTGGATTAGTGATATATATGTTAAATCAAACCTATGGATTTGGCGCTGAAGCGGGTCCTAATGCGCTGGAAGCTCCACAGGCATCAGCTATGGCCGCTGTGCTGGAACCGCTTATGACTGGTCAACCTGCACCCTGGTTACTGTATTTAGCTGGTATTTTTTTGGCGATTATCTTAGAATTCATCGGCGTACCACCGCTGGCATTTGCTTTAGGTATGTATTTACCTCTTCATTTAAATACGCCTATACTAGCCGGCGGTATCATTGCTCATCTGGTAGCAAAAAGCACAACAGATATAAAACTTCAATCTGCACGAAAAGAAAAGGGAACCCTTATTGCGTCAGGTTTTATTGCCGGGGGCGCCATTATGGGGGTGTTAGCAGCAGCCATTGTTTATTTTGGTCAGCAATTTACCGGTGATACACACTGGAATATGATGCAAGCTATTGGTACAGCGGAATGGGCAGAATCGAATAATGGGGCAATATTGAGCTTT
>JAFGKZ010000247.1 GCA_016928315.1 Calditrichaceae bacterium | reverse complement strand
AGAAAAATTTTTGATACTTAGCAACTGATGATGAAATTGAATTTTTAAAAAATGTGTTCATATCGAACATAATAATTTGTATCTAAAATAAATAGGTATGCATCAAAGAAGGATTAAAAATTTGGAACGCATTAAAAATTTGAAGTTTTACTTTAAATTTAGAAAAAATGTGCGTAACTTACAGGGAAAGTATTTTTTAGAGGGGATACCTGCCATGTTAAAAAATTTACCATTTTTTATAATTGTTTTATTATTGTTTTCCAGTTATACCTTTGCCCAGGCTCCCGGCGGCGTCACCGGCAGCATTGAAGTATGGCTTAAAGCCGATGCCGGTATAAATGGCGTTGGTGCTGATACGGATGGCGATCCTGTTAATACCTGGACTGATCAGGGATCAATGACCAATAATGCCTCCGCCGCAAACCTTGCACCGCCTACCTATTATGACAGTACTCTTAATAATTATCCGGTCGTTGTATTTGATGGTGTTAATGACGGGATGGATTTTGGAGGTGATTATGTCTATGCGACCGGAACAGGAATGGACTGGTTTGCTGTTCTTCAGCCCAATACAGAGGTAGATAAAACCAGGCAGATGATAGTTGATTTCGGATTATATTCTACGGCAGGATATGGTTTTATGTATGGCAGCGAAGCGTATGGATTTCATACTCCGGAAGACGCTGGAGGTGAAGTTACCCAGGATCAGATTCATTCAAGAAGCACACTTCCTACTTTGGTATCATTCAGGATTGATTTTAATGATAACCAGTCTATGGCTTTTAACGGGGCTTCTGCTGTTTCTACTCAGGCTATAAGCAGCTTGACTAATATAACAGCCACGAATATAAACGATTCTCCTACGCACGATGAATTTGGCGGACCCGTAACGATTGGTCATCAATCAAAGACACAAAACTTATCTGCGAATGGCGGGCGTATGTACAGCGGCGCCCTGGCAGAAGTTGTGGGATATTCTACTGTTTTGACCGATGCTAACAGAAATCGCGTTGAGACTTATCTTGCTTTAAAATACGGGCTTACCATTAGCCATAACTATATCGCATACATTGGTATAAGTAATACTACAATTTATGATGTATCCACTTATCCGTATGACATAGCCGGCGTGGGACAGGATAACACTTCTCAGGGGCTCAATCAATTCCAAAGTAAAAGCCTAAATTCTGGTTCATTAATTGAGGGCACAATCACAGATGCAAATATCGATGAAGATGAATATGTGGTCTGGGGACATAATAATGCATCCGTCAGTTTAGGTTCTGCTTACGATGGAACAGGTGAGACCCGTATTACCAGAATTTGGAAAGTTACTACAACGGGTACACCCGGCAGTATGACGATCTCAATTCCAACTTCTGTTGCCGGTGGATTAACCGAAATGATAGTTGATGATGATACTGATATATCTGATCCTGGTGATATTGTTGGTTCTTATACGTTATCCGTTAATGGCGATAACTATGAAGCTACAGTCACATTCCCAACTAATGCGACAAGTTATTTTACATTTATAACAGATCAGCCGGGAGGTTATAAATTCCCTGGCGGCGTAAGTGCAAATCTGGAATTATGGCTTAAGGCGGACTCAGGCGCTTTAAGCGGCGGAAGTCCGGCTGGGAATGGCGATCCGGTAAATAGCTGGGAAGACTGGGCCTCATCGAATGATGCAACCGATACAAATTTAGACGCGCCTGATTTTCGCGATAATCCTTCGGACAGAATTAATAACAATCCGGTCGTTGAATTTAATGGCAGCAGTGATGGTCTGGATTTGGGCGGCAATTTTATTACCTCATCATCCGGTGGAATGACCTGGTTTGCGGTTGTTGAGCCGAATGATGAATCCAGTAAGCCTTATCAAAGAGTTGTCGATTTCGGACAATATCCCGATTCAGGTTATGGTTTCTCTTATGGCAGTGAAGTATTTCATTTCTATACGAGCACAGATGATGGCGGAAATTCAATCACACCACAGAGCCACTCAAGAGACACCAGCGCCACCCTTGTGACGTATGAAATAGATTTTTCCGGAGGCGCTGATCAGCAAATGTCACTGGATGGTGTGGTTGCTTTAAATGATGCAACTATATCGCTCACTCAATTAAACACAAATATCCGGTCGGGTTCAACGCACACCACAAATTCAGGACCCGTAACGATTGGTCAGCAATCTCAATCCGGTGGTATCAGCAGCGATAACGGCCGATATTTTAGTGGCAGGATGGCTGAAATAGTCGGTTATAATAATATCTTATCGGCTGCCGATAGATATAAAGTTGAGACTTATCTGGCCTTAAAGTACGGATTAACGCTTGGTCACAATTACATCGCGAATGTAAACGGCAATACTACTATTTACAATATATCCGGGTATGCCAATAATATAGCTGGGGTTGGAAAAGACCTTTCTAACCAGGATATGTTGCAATTATCGTCGAAAAGTGAAGGCTCTGGCGCATTGGTTACAGGTAGTATCTCTGATGCAAATCTTGACGATGATGAATACATTATTTGGGGAAATGATGGTGGATCAGATACTCTGACTACTTCATTTGCAGGTGAGCCTGTTGTACGTTTAGGTCGTATATGGAAAGTTACTGCAACTGGTACTCCAGGAAACATGACTATATCAATCCCTATAGCTGTTTCACCTGCTCTTACATTCTTAGTGGTTTCCAATTCACCAACAATCACTTCAACAAGTGATCTTTCTGGATCGCATGTTTTAAGTGTGAATGGCAGTAATTACGAGGCGACTGTTACATTTAGTGGTACGCAGTATTTTACATTTATATCATCTGCACCCGGTGGCACAACTTTTCCAGGTGTCGTCAGTGATAACCTTGCCTTCTGGCTAAAAGCCAATGATGGTGTATTAAACAGCTCTGCTGATGCCAGCGATGGTGATGAAGTATATACCTGGGAAGATGTTTCCGGTAACATAATTAAGAAAGATGCAACGGATACAAACCTGAATCAAAGACCGAATTTCCGTAATAATACAACGGATAATATTAACAATAATCCTGTAGTTGAATTCGATGGTTCTTCCGATGGATTAGATCTTGAATCTAATTATATATATTCTGCATCGAGTCAAACCGGCATGCAGTGGTTTGCTGTTGTTCAACCGGATGCGTCAGGACAATTAAGAAGAATAGTGGATTTTGGCGATTATTCGGATGGTGGATATGGCTTTTCCTATTCAACTGATTATTATGAATTTTATACCGCTACAAATGCAACCTATGGAGGTGGAGTAAATAATACAGGAAACACGCATAGTAACGGTACTAATCCGGTATTGATCAATTTTACTGTTGATTTTAATGCCACCCAATCTTTTGCACTGAATGGTTCCACCCCACTTGCATCTGATGTTATTACTTTATCTGAACTTACTGTATCAAATATTGGTGAGAGCGCTACTCATGATACAAACCTGGGACCTGTAACGATTGGCCGGCAATCAGAGGATATCACTGGAGGAGCACCTTATTTTAGCGGTAAGATGGCAGAAGTTATATGTTATAAGGCGGATTTACCGGATTCCGATGAAGACAAAGTGGAAACCTATCTGGCCTTAAAATATGGCTTGACAATCGGTCATAATTATATAGCAGATATTAGCGGTTCAAATACAACCATTTATGATATTTCAACCTACGCCAATGACGTTGCCGGTATCGGACAGGATGTGTTAGGACAGGCTCTGGATCAAAGAACAAGTAAGAGTTCAAACAGCGGTTCGCTGATTATAATGTCAGTAGCCGATGGTAATATCGATGATGAAGAATATCTTGTATGGGGAAACAATAATGCTTTCGATTCACTCAATACAACCTTTGAAGGTGTGGACAGCACACGCTTTGGCACGGTATGGAAGGTTACTGAAACGGGTATTGTAGGTGATGTGACCGTATCTATCCCGCTATCTGCAGTAGGCGGCGCGTTGACTTATCTTTTAGTTGCAGATTCGCCTGCGATGTCAGCAATTTCTGAGTTAACAGCCTGGCGCCCCTTGACCGTAAACGGCAGCAATTATGAAGCGACAGTTAATTTTACAAGCAGCAGTACACAGTATTTTACATTCACATCTTCCACCGACGCCAGTCTGCCGGTTAATTTATCTACCTTTTCGGCTGCTTCTATAAATGAAGCTGTCGAATTAAGCTGGACTACGGAAAGCCAGTTTGAGAATTCAGGATTTGAGATCTGGAAATCGGAAAAGGATGCTAATGAATTTAAATTACTTGCCAGTTATAAGGATCACGCGGAATTATCCGGTGATGGCAACAGCAGTGAAACCAGAGAGTATACATTTATCGATCATGAAGTAGAGGTCGGGAAGACCTATTTATATAAACTCAGTGATGTCGATTTTAACGGCGGGCGTACATTCCATGGCGTCATTGATATCAAAGTTGAGGCGATAATGCCGACTAAACTGGCATTACATTCAAATTATCCGAATCCGTTTAATCCGACGACTACCATACGATTTGACGTGCCGGAATTCTACGCTGATAAAAGGGTGACTTTACAAGTGTTTAATATCGTTGGTCAGCGCGTTGCCACGTTATTAAATGGTAATGTTGACAGCGGACGGCATGAAATAACCTGGGACAGTCGTAACACACAGGGTAATCGATTGCCCAGTGGATTATATTTTGTCGTAATGCAGGCCGAGAATTTCAGAAAAGTACATAAAATGATGCTGGTCAAGTAGACCTTACCCAGACATTAGTTTTATTTAAAATACCCTGCTAATTTTAGCGGGGTATTTTTTT
>JAFGKZ010000246.1 GCA_016928315.1 Calditrichaceae bacterium | reverse complement strand
TAATTTTAAAAAGAGGCGCTAAATTAAAATAAACAATCAACTAATTTTAACTTAGAGACAAATAACAATGAACATTGAAGATTTTAAAGCAGGTCGTTATCAGCAAGAGTTCCGCTATAAAAGTTTTATACCCTCTAAAATTAACCTTGAATGGATTTGGACTGATTCAAAAATAAACGCGCTATTATCTGAAGCAAATCTCAATTTAGGAAACCTCAATGCGTTTTCACTCTATGTGCCAAATGTGGATGTTTTCATATGGATGCACCTTGTAAAGGAAGCAACTACATCCAGCCGTATCGAAGGTACCCGAACCCAAATGGAAGAGGCTTTAATGAAAGATGAAGAGATAGAATTTGAAAAAAAGAATGATTGGCAGGAAGTACAAAATTATATTAAAGCGATGAATTATTCTATCTCAAAACTTAAAACTCTCCCGGTATCAACACGCTTGTTGAAAGAATCACATAAAATATTGATGCAGGGGGTGCGCGGCGAACATAAGACGCCGGGTGAATTCAGACTAAGCCAGAATTGGATAGGGGGCGCAACCATTAATGATGCTGTTTTTATACCGCCACCCCACACACAACTTAATGAATTGATGGGAGACCTGGAAAATTTTTTACATAATGAAAATATTAATGTACCGCCATTAATAAAAGTAGCGATCAGTCATTACCAATTTGAGACTATTCATCCTTTTCTTGATGGGAATGGACGTATTGGTAGATTATTAATTACACTGCAGTTGGCAAGTTCAGGGATATTGGAGAAACCGACATTATATCTTTCTGATTATTTTGAAAAGAATCGGTTGCTCTATTATGATAATCTAAGCAATGTAAGATTAAAGAACGATCTGGCACAATGGATTAAGTTTTTTCTTGTATCTGTAATTGAAACAAGTAAAAGGGGAATTAAAACATTTCAACAGATTTTAAAATTGAAAGATAAGATTGAGAATGAAAAGATTGTCGCCCTTGGTAAGAAAATTCCAAATGCTAAATTGTTCATAAATCTTCTTTATACCAATCCGATAATTAACTCAAATGATCTTAAAGATTATTTGAAAATTACGCCGGCGACAGCTAATTCTTTAATTCAGGATTTCATAAAGCTTGATATCCTAAGTGAAATTACAGGTGGGAAGCGGTATCGTTTATTCCGTTTTGATGAGTACCTGAATTTATTTACCTCTCCGGAAATATAATTACTATCAACATAACTAGAATGAAAACTTATCGCTTAATAAGATTGCAAATTAACTGGGAAGTATTCATTATGGATATAGAGTCTACTAAAAGTAAAGGCAGGTTCTGAACCTGCCTTTACGAGAAGTTGCCATTATGCGAATCGTTCCTACAAAAAATATCTATGCTTTGTTTTGTGCGCGGATCATGTTTAATGCCGACCCGGCTTTAAACCAGCCGATCTGGTTTTTATTATAGGAATGATTAACTTTTATTTCCTCACCGCTGCCATCACTATGTTTTAATACCAGCGTCAAAGGTTTATCCGGAGCAAATTCTGTTAAGTCGATAATATCAATTGTATCGTCTTCTTTAATTTTATCATAATCAGCAGGATTGGCGAATGTCAGCGCCAGCATACCCTGCTTTTTAAGATTGGTTTCATGAATCCGGGCAAAGGATTTCACCAGTACGGCGCGGACGCCTAAAAATCTGGGTTCCATAGCAGCATGCTCACGGGAAGATCCTTCACCGTAATTTTCATCGCCAACTACTATCGACGGCACATTTGCCGCTTTATAAGCCCGTTGCACTTTTGGCACCGCATCATAGCTGCCGGTTAATTGATTTTTAACGCTATTGGTTTTTGCATTGAAAAAATTAACGGCGCCCGTTAGAAGATTGTCGGAAATATTATCAATATGCCCACGGAAACGCAGCCAGGGGCCGGCCATGGAAATATGATCGGTCGTACATTTGCCCTTGGCTTTGATAAGCAGTTTCATACCGCTGATATTTTTACCATCCCAGGGTTCAAAAGGCTGCAATCTTTGCAGACGCTGGGATTCATCCGGAATAATCACTTCCAGCTTGCTGCCATCGGAGGCAGGCGCCTGGTAACCAGCGTCTTCCACTGCAAAACCTTTAACGGGAAATTCAATACCCATGGGTTCATCCAGTTTTACTTTCTGCCCATCTTCATTAATAAGTGTATCAGTTAGGGGATTAAAAGTTAAGTTACCGGCGATAGCCATGGCGGTTGTAATTTCCGGAGAAGCAACAAAACTGTGTGTATTCGGATTACCGTCGTTGCGTTTAGCAAAATTTCGGTTAAATGACGTTATGATAGAATTCTTCTCCTGCTTATCAGCGCCATGGCGTTCCCATTGTCCGATACAGGGGCCGCAGGCATTGGCCAGAACTACGCCGCCCATTTCCTCAAAAATATCCAGGTAACCATCGCGTTCGGTTGTATATCGTACCATTTCCGAACCCGGTGTGATAGTGAATTCCGATTTGGCTTTAAGTTTTTTATCGACCGCTTGTTTGGCCAGTGAAGCGGCGCGGGTAATATCTTCATAGGAAGAATTTGTGCATGAACCAATCAGGCCGACTTCCAGCTTTTCCGGCCAGCCGTTTTCGCGGACTGCATCGGCAAATTTGGATATTGGGGTAGCCAAATCGGGTGTGAACGGACCATTGATATGCGGCTCTAATGTGGAAAGATCGATTTCAATAACCTGGTCAAAATATTTTTCAGGATTTGCATATACTTCCGGATCACCGGTCAAATGTTCGGCAATTCCATCAGCCATATCGGCCACTTCTGCACGACTGGTTCCACGCAGATACTGAGCCATTTTTTCATCGTAACCAAACGTAGAAGTAGTCGCGCCGATTTCCGCACCCATATTGCAGATGGTGCCTTTACCTGTACACGAAAGCGATTGCGCACCGGGACCAAAATATTCTAGTATATGTCCTGTGCCGCCTTTCACAGTTAAAAGCCCGGCCACTTTTAGAATAACATCTTTTGATGCCGTCCAGCCGCTTAACTTTCCGGTTAGTTTAACGCCAATCAGTTTGGGGAATTTCAGTTCCCAGGGCATGCCGGCCATTACATCTACGGCGTCTGCGCCGCCCACGCCAACAGCAATCATACCCAAACCACCGGCATTAACCGTATGCGAGTCGGTACCAATCATCAACCCGCCGGGAAAAGCATAATTTTCCAGAACCACCTGGTGAATGATTCCTGCTCCGGGTTTCCAGAATCCGATACCATATTTGTTAGCGCCCGAAGCCATAAAATCATAGACTTCTTTGTTGATATCTTTAGCCGTTTCCAGATCTTTGGCGGCGCCAAGTTTCGCCTGAATTAAATGATCGCAATGGATCGTAGAAGGAACGGCTGTTTTTGCTCTGCCCGCCAGCATAAATTGTAATAAAACCATCTGCGCGGTGGCGTCCTGCATAGCCACGCGATCGGGGGCAAAGTCCACATAGGATTTGCCGCGCGCAAATTCCTCTCTGGCTGCGCCGGTAAAAAGATGGGAGTATAAAATCTTTTCGGTTAGAGTCAACGGCTTGTTTAAAATTTTCCTTGCCGCCTTAATTCGTTCAGGCAACTGTTTATAGGCTTTTTTTATCATTTCCAAATCTTGTACCATCAGGATTCTCCTTGTTTTTTATCGAGACGCAAAAATAACAAATGATACGAAAGAAATCTAATAAAAAATCCCAGAGTTATAATATATCAATCAATTTTTTTTAGAATAAACACCTTTTGTACTCATTGTATTTTTTTTTGTAAATTCATTTTAGCATTCATAGTAAGTTCATACTCGTATAAAATCATTCTATTGGAGATCACCGTATGGATAAATCAGAATCAATTCAGGATGTTCAAATTGTATCAGAAACTAAGCCTGCCATTCCCTGGGGCTGGCTGCGAGCGCTGCTTCAACTCTTTGTATGGTTCATTGTAAATATTGTAATTTCAGGAATCGCCACGGTTGCTGTTGTAGTTATTCAGGGGCAGGATCCCGCATCGCTGATGGGTGATCAGGCCGGGATTATTGAAAAAATCGGCGTCATCGGTATGGTGATAATCAGTTTTTTGGGCCTGGGTGGCACCCTGTTAACCGTATGGCTATTCCGAAAATTTATCGATAAAAAATCCATGTTGTCACTGGGATTTGAGTTTAAGGCCTATCGGAATGATTTGTTTGCCGGCATGGGCTGGGGTTTTATTTTGATGCTGATAGGCTTTATTGTATTATGGATATCCGGAATGCTAACCGTAACCGGCGTCCAGTTTGATCCTGTAAATATATTTTTCTACCTGCTCATGTTTATTATCGTTGCTTTTAATGAAGAGATATTGGTGCGCGGGTATGTTCTCATTAATTTGATGGATTCGATGAACAAGTATATAGCGCTTGTTCTGTCCTCACTACTATTCTCTGCTATGCACCTGATGAACGCGAATATGTCTCTTGTACCTGCTATTAACATTTTTCTCGCCGGAATATTACTTGGTATCTATTTCATCCACAAAGGTAATTTGTGGTTTCCGATCGGCATGCACTTTACCTGGAATTTTTTCCAGGGACCAATTTTTGGATTTGAAGTCAGCGGGCATATTACGAATAGTATCATTGTTCAGGAAATTGCCGGACACGAATTATTAACAGGCGGTAAATTCGGATTTGAGGGTTCGCTAATCGCCACGGTGGCAATGATAGTATTAACCATTGTTATTCACCTTAAACACAAAAAGGTTCATGTTGCATATTAAAGTACTTTTATATTTGATTGTATTACTGGCGCCGCTGTTTCATTTCGGTTTAGCGCAGGCACAGTATCTCGGCGAGGGACAGGAACCGCCCGGCATTAACTGGAAGGAAATCAAAACCAGGCATTATAAAATTGTATTTCCTGAAAAAATTGAACCGGATGCTCAGCGGGTTGCCAATACGCTGGAATACCAGTACCATGCCGTCAACAAAACTATGGAATATGATGCGAAACCGATAACTCTGCTTTTAACCACCGAGGGTGTTATTACCAATGGTTACGTGGCCATGGCTCCGCGGCGTTCGGAATGGTTCGGCACACCAATTACGGTTGGCGCCGATGACGGCGACTGGTATAATCTGCTGGCGGTCCACGAAATCCGCCATGTCGTCCAATTTGATAAAGTTATGAATCGTGGAGTTAATAAAATTCTCGGTTATGTTTTTGGTGAGACCTTACCTTCAACTTTGTCGGCGGTTTTAGTACCCGGCTGGTTCTGGGAAGGTGATGCCGTGCTGCTGGAAACTTCACTCACGCGGGGCGGCCGCGGACGGGATCCCAGTTTTAATGTGGGAATTCGCAGCCTGGAATTGGCCCATATCCGTTATACCTATTCCAAAGCAGTACTGGGCTCTTATAAAGATTATTTTCCCGATCATTACACGTTAGGCTATTTATTAGTGACGCATGTGCGTCGTCACCATGATGCCAATGCCTGGGCAAAAATTCTTGGCAGATCCGCCTGGTTTATGTTTTATCCGTTTACATTCTCCGGTTCAGCGAAAGGAATAATTAAACGCCGTGTTGCCGGAATTTATGAAGACAGCCTTAACGAATTAAACGGGCTATGGAAAGAGCAACAGGATAGCCTGCATATCACACCTGTGGAAAAAATCAATCGTGAAAATAAAAAATACACAAATTACATCTATCCCCAGGAAATATCGGATGGATCAATTATAGCCCGAAAGTCGGGCATGGCAGATACACAGCAATTAGTAAAAATCTTTAAAGGTGGTTCTGAAGAAAAAATAACCGATACCTTTGCAATGAGCGCCTTCTCCTGCGCTGCTGATAAAATCAGCTGGGCGGAAATCAGCTTTGATCCGCGCTGGACTAAACGAAGCTATTCAGACGTGGTTGTTTATGATCTTGAAGAAAATGAGAAATATAAAATAACATCACAGGGAAAATATTTCACCCCGTCCCTATCCCCGGATGGGAAAAAGATCGCTGCTATCGAAAATACGCCGGAACGGAAATCCACACTGGTCATTCTTGATGCGGAAACTGGTAAAGTGATCAATCGTGCGGCTAATCTTTATAATGAAACCCTGCGTCAACCCAATTGGTCGGAAGACGGAAAAGCCATTGTATTTACTAATCAATATACTGAAGGCAAAGCATTATCCATCTACAATCCTGAAGAGAATGTTATTAAAGAAGTTATTCCGCATTGCTGGCAGGGGATTATGAATCCTAAATTTTATAAAGAATATATTTTATTTAATTCATTTTATTCCGGCATAGATAATATTTATGCTGTCCATATCGAAACCGGTCAAACCTTCCAGGTAACATCCCGGCCACTTGGCGCCTATAATCCATCCGTTTCCCGGGATGGGAAGACACTTTTATTTAATGATTATACCATTCATGGCCAGAACATAGTTACCATACCCTTGGATACCCCAAACTGGATTCCAACCGAACTGGTGAAGGATCGATCCATCAATTATTTTGAACCGGCGGTTAAAGATGAACAGGGCGGCGATATCTATTCAATCGATAAAATACCAACGAAAAAATATAAGGTTGATAATTATAGTCTTTGGAAAAATGCTCTTAATTTTCACAGCTGGAGTTTAGTTGGTGATACGCTTACCCCCGGATTTATGTTTGTTTCGCAGGATATTATGAACACAACTGCCCTTGCTTTGGGTGTCTATTATAATCGAAATGAGCATGAAATTGGCGCGGACCTGGGTTTAAGTTATGCAGGCTTTTATCCAATTATTGATACTTATCTTTCCAAACAAAACCGGACAACAACCTATAAGGTATATGGCGGCGGGCATTATAATGATACCTGGACGGAAACAACGGCTGCTTTTGGATTGCGTTTACCGCTTACTTATTTAGACGGCGCTTATCAACGACAGATTTCACTTGGCGCCTATATTCAATCCACCGAAATCAGCGGGCAGGTTTATCCAGAAAAATGGGAGATATCTAATGGATACTTTTATCCGGTTTGGTACCAGCTTTCTCTGGCTCAGGTAAAACAGTATTTACCGGCGGACATTAAACCGCAATGGGCCCAGGCATTCAACTTCCTTTACCGGCATACGCCTTTTAAAAGTGATTACCATGGAAGGCAGTTTTCTGCGGAAGGCGTTTTATTTTTCCCGGGATTATTCACCTATCATTCATTTTGGCTTAAAGGAAATTTCGAATATCAGGAAACTATCAACTATCGATTTCCATCCGTGCTGATTTTTCCGCGTGGTTACAGATATTCTTATTATGATCATTTCTATCTGGGATCCATAAATTACGGTTTACCGCTGTTATATCCGGAAATCAGTCTGGGCGGCTACTTTTATTTAAAGAGGATTAAGGTGAATCTGTTTTATGATCAGGGTCTTGGTGTAACCGATGGTGATAAAACTCTATACCAATCAGGTGGATTTGAGCTTCTTTTTGATCACCATTGGTTATTATTACCAATTGAATTTGAGGTAGGCTGGCGTTATTCATACAAATTCAAAGAAAAAATCGGATTCTCGGAATTTGTTTTCCAATTGCCATTATATTAATCAAATAAAGTGATTTGTCATTCTGATTCGCCAGAGGGCGAAGAAGAATCTCGCAATATCAAAAAGGAATAATATGAGTCAACAAGATTATGATTTCATCATCATCGGCAGCGGATTCGGCGGATCGGTTTCTGCCCTGCGACTGGCAGAAAAAGGTTATTCTGTACATGTACTGGAAAAGGGAAAAGAGTACAAAATTGATGACTTCCCCAAAACCAACTGGAACCTGAAACGATGGATGTGGATGCCGGGATTAAAATTCTTCGGATTTTTCAAGCTGTCCTTTTTCAGGCATATTACCATTTTATCCGGCGTTGGCGTTGGCGGCGGTTCATTAACCTATGCCAATACGCTGCCGGTTCCTAAAGATGATTTTTTGAATCAAAGAGCTGGGCACACCTGGCGGATTGGAAAAAAGAGCTGGAACCATTCTATCCGGTTGCACTAAAAATGCTGGGAGCCAATCCCAATCCCAAATTGCAGGTGGGCGATAAAGCTCTGCAGCAATTAGCGCAGCAGATGGGAAAAGAAAAAGAATTTGAATCGACCAATGTAGCAGTCTTTTTTGGCCAGCCGGATAAAACGGTACCCGATCCCTATTTTAATGGTAAAGGTCCGGATCGTGGGGGCTGCAATTTTTGCGGTGGTTGTATGATTGGCTGCCGGTATAATGCAAAAAATACCCTGGATAAAAATTATCTGTATCTGGCCCGGCAGCTTGGCGTCACGGTTCAAGCGGAATCGGAAGTGTATGATGTTACTCCGTTAAATGGTTCTGATGGCTCGTCCGGCTATGAGATTAAGTGGAAACGATCCACACGTTACTTCAAGAAGAAAGGCCGTGTCATCGGAAAAAATGTTGTTTTTGCCGGCGGGGCGCTTGGCACGGTTCCATTACTCTTAAAATTGAAGAAAAAAAGTCTGCCCAATATCTCAGCTAAAATTGGCAGCGGCGTCCGAACCAATTCGGAAAGTCTTTTGGGAATAATCACCTTTGATAAAAATACTTCCTTCTCGGAAGGCATAGCTATTGGGTCCATTCTACACACGGATGAGTACAGTCATCTCGAGCCGGTGCGCTATTCTTCCGGTTCGGGTTTCTGGCGTATATTATTGGCGCCGATGGCGCATGGCCGGAATGTTTTTATTCGCCTTTCTAAATTGATATATGATTTTTTCCGCCATCCAATTCAAAATTTGAAAGCCATTTCTGTTTGGGATTTTGCTAAGCGAACACAAATCCTTTTATTCATGCAGACTATTAACAGCACCCTGCGGTTTTCCCGGGGATTATTCGGAATGAAATCCAGCATGGAAGCGGGGCCGGCGCCAACAGCTTTTATCCCGGAGGTAGATTCCCTGGCCAAGGATTATGCAAAAATCGTTAATGGCAAACCGGTCAGTCTTTTTACGGAAACGATTATGGGCATTCCGACTACGGCGCATATCCTGGGCGGCTGTGTTATGGGTAATAACTCAAATGATGGGGTAATCGATAAGGACAACCGTGTATTTGGCTATGAGAATATGTGGATTTGCGACGGCTCGATGATTTCCGCCAATCCGGGGGTAAATCCTGCACTAACCATTACAGCGTTAACCGAGCGGGCGATGAGTAAAATACCGGGAAAATAAACATTAATTTCATTCTCTGATTTCACTGACGTAAAATCTTTCCCCCTTTGAAGGGGGATATGGGGGATGGCCAATCATCTCTTTCTAATTTCATTTATCTTATCTGCAAGCATCGTCAAAACAGCAGCCATATTCTGTTTTACATCAGAATCATTAAACCGGATGAATTCCACGCCCAGGTTTTCTAATTTGAATTGTCTTTCCTTATCATATTCAAATTTATCATTGTGGCTGCTTCCATCAATTTCAATGGCCAGCAATAATTCATGACAATAAAAATCAACAATAAACTGATCGATTGGAACCTGTCGGTGAAACTCATATCCCAAAGCCTTACCTTTGATTTGTTTCCATAGTAATACTTCGGATAATGTGCTGTTTTTCCGAAGTTCCCGCGCTCGATATTTTAAGCTTGGATTATATGGGATTATTTTATTTCTGGTCATAGGTTTATTATTCATCCCCCTGGTTTCACCTTCAGTGAAACTTTCCCCCTTCCAAGGGAGACTGAGGGGGATGATATATTATTTTTAATGATTGGGACCTTAGCTCAGTAAAAAACATAATAAATGTT
>JAFGKZ010000245.1 GCA_016928315.1 Calditrichaceae bacterium | reverse complement strand
GGGAACATTATGAAGCTATCCAATCAAAAAAAGCGAAAGGTTACATTAAATCTTACTTCGCTTATCGATGTTTTATTTATTCTGATTATCTTTTTTACGGTTTCATCAACCTTTCTTGAACAGCCGGGTATTGAATTGAAATTGCCGGAAGCAAAAAGTTCGGAGGGACACACAGCGCAAAAAATCATCATATATGTGGATAAGGATAAAAATCTCTTTTTGAATGATGAAATTGTCTCAACGAATAACCTGATCACCGAATTACAAAATCTGACTAATTTTAAAGAAGATAAAAGTATTGTACTCAAAGCTGATACTGATGTATCGCATGGTATGGTGATTGAAATAATGGATTTATTGCGCCAGCAGGGAATTTATAAAATTATTGTATCGACCGTAAAACCTTAGTGAGAATATACAATGCCAACAAAAAGAGTGATCAATGTTGCTTTACTGGGACTGGGAAAACTCGGCACCGGTTTCCTGAAAGTATTAAAAGAAAAACAGCAGAAGATAAAAGATGAAACCGGTTTTGAATTACGTCTCAAAAAAATACTCATCCAAAATCCACATTTTAAACGCGACCGAGCCGTGGATACCTCGTTGTTAACAACTAATGTTGAGGATATAATCTCTGATAAATCTATTGATATTGCCGTGGATGCAATCGGGGGAATCGAACCAACATTTTCAATTATTAAGCAGCTTGTATCAAATAAAATACACATTGTTTCTGCAAATCGAACGCTGCTTGCTTCAAAAATGCATGATTTAGCTGATTTAGCTGATCGGCACAAAGTATATATTCTGCCGGAACCGTCATTGGGCGGCGGCATCCCTATCATCAGCGCCATCCAGCGAGATCTGATAGCCAATAAAGTCAATTATGTCATCGGCATTTTAAGCGGCACATCTAATTTTATACTATCAGAAATGAGTAAAACCGGCCTTTCGCTTTCTGAAGTGCTAAAATCACCTCAAATACAGGAAATTTCTGAATCGTTATCGATCATTGATTACGAGGGTTCTGACGCCGCGCAGAAAGTATCCATTATCGCTGCCGCAGCATTTGGTATAGATGTCAGTTATTTACATATCCATGCTGAAGGCATTTCCTCGGTTTCAGCAGATGACGTGCGTCATGCATCTGACCTGGGATATGAAATCAAATTATTAGCCATTTTAAAGGACCATCCTGATAAATTTGAGATCCGTGTCCATCCAACTCTTGTAGCAAAAGACCATCCACTAATTTCGGTTAAAGGCAGATATAATGCGTTTTTAATTGAAACCGACTTAATTGGCAATTACATGCTTTATGGGAAGGGCGTTGGAATTGAAGCGACCAGTAGTGTTATTATACGAGATATTGTAGAAATTGCCAACTTGGTTTATCATTCACCAAGAAAAGGCACCTACCGGCTTGACTGGAATGAGAAATCTGTGATGCCCATTGAAGAGATACGATCATCATATTATGTGCGATTTCCCTGCCACGACAAACCCGGCGTTATCGGCTCTATTGCAACCGTTCTTGGAAATTATGATATTAATATTGGATCTGCTCATGCTGAGGTTGAAAAAGATTCACCGGAAAAAACGGGCTTTGTACATATTTTAATTGATGATGCCATAGAGCAGGATGTTATTAACGCAATCACCGAGATTTCGAAATTGGAGTTAGTCCGGGATGAAATAAAATATTTTAGAATATTATGAGGACTGTATGAATAAAATAAAATTTAGTAATGGCTTGGAAATGATACCGTCAAAAATTATAGGTATCGGATTGAATTATGTTAAACATATTGATGAGATGAAATCCATACCGCAGAAAGAACCTGTAATTTTTCTAAAACCAAATTCTTCGCTGCATGATATCACGCAGCCCATTCCCATTCCTAAAAACTATGGATCGGTGCATCACGAAATTGAACTGGCCGTTTGTATCGGCAAAGCAGGCAGTAACATTCCTGTTGAATCCGCAGAAGATTACATTGCCGGATTTGGATTAGCTCTGGATTTAACTCTTCGTGATATTCAGGGCAAAGCGAAATCTGCGGGATTACCCTGGGCTATTGCCAAAGGATTTGATCACTCCTGTCCGGTTTCATCATTTGTACAAAAAGACTCTATTAAGGACTATAACAATCTAAATTTAAAATTAATTGTAAATAGTAACGAACGGCAGAACAGCAGCACAGCAAATATGATATTTAAAGTTCCGTTTCTAATCTGCTATATTAGTCAGTTTTTTACACTTACTGAGGGTGATTTAATTATTACCGGAACTCCTGAAGGCGTAGGTCCGCTTAATGAAGGCGATCAGATTGAAGCCAGCATATCAGATATCGCCGAGATTAAAACAAAAATCATTTAAACTGAATTAAAAACATATATGCAAAGAACCGGGCAAAAATATAACATCGATGAATTGTTGGAGATAATGAAACGCCTGCGGGATGAATGCCCATGGGACGCCAAACAAACTCATCATACGTTAAAGCAATATCTGCTCGAAGAAGCTTACGAGGTTTTGGAAACTATCGATTCGGAATCCTGGAGTGCTTTATCTTCTGAATTGGGTGACTTGCTTCTGCAGATCATTTTTCACAGTGAGATTGCTTCAGGCGCCGGTGAATTTGATTTTACGGATGTGATTGATGGTATCGCTGAAAAATTGGTACACCGGCATCCGCATGTATTTGCTGATACACAGGTTAATTCTGCCAACGAAGTGCAGGATAACTGGGAACATAACAAGCTGATAAAAGAAAACCGGAAATCTATATTAGCAGGCATTCCAAAATCAGCACCCGCTCTGCTGCAGGCTCAGCGGCTCCAGCAAAAAGCAGCAACCGTTGGTTTTGATTGGACAGAAATTAATCCGGTAATAGATAAAATTGAGGAAGAGTGGCAGGAATTCAAACAAGCCTTAAAAGATAACAATCAAACAGAAATTAAAAAAGAATTTGGGGATTTATTATTTAGTATGGTTAATTTAGCCCGGTTCTGCAAAATTTTAGCGGAAGATGCTTTAAGGTTAACAAATCAAAAATTCATCCGACGATTTCAATATATTGAGAAACAGTATAAAAACAATCCTAAATTAATGAAAGAACAATCGCTTGATACTTTAGACCAGCACTGGAATGATGCAAAAAATTTAGAAAATGATTGAAATAGAAAAAAAATATATTTCCGGATTAGCAAATATAGAGCGCATCCAGGATTTAACTGACTACAGCATTCAGTATTTTAAAGATGAATTACGTTGTAATGAATTTACCATAATCCATCACCGAACCCATCCCCAGCCCTATAATCTTATTTACCCATCTCATTCTAAAATCGAATTGGATGAAATTCAGGATGATATTTTCAAATCAGTTGGACAAAATGTAAATATAAATAAAATTAAAAGTAAAAAATATAATTATTACTTTTTTAATTCAATTTTAGCTACAGGCAATGGTAAGTTATATCTTTCCGAACTTTCAATTAAAGAAGATATTGAATCAATATTACAGTTATGGAATTTTCAGGAAAGCATTTTAAGCAACAGTATAAATAAAGCTATTATTCAGATAAATGAACAACATGCCGGGCTGGCATCTCAGTTAATGCACGATATTCAGTCCATTATCAATCTTACTGCCAATACTGATAAAAGTAATCAGTTGAGTCGTCGAATAGAATATCAGAAAAAGGTGAATAAAAATTTTCTGTTTTGGACTCGTGAGTGTGATTTAATGAAAACCAATGTGTCAATTAAGGAATTGCTGGAATCATCGCTGCAAATTGCCGGAGTTGAATCGTCTATTATAGATCTGGATATTTCATACGATTTTATTGATATATCAGTAGATGTAGAATTATTTGCTATGGCATTTAATGAAATTGTACAAAATGCAATTGATGCCGTTGATAAGAATTTATCCAAACTAAAAATCCGTATATCGCAATACCCATCGGTTTCTCCTTTTTTTACTAAAACCTGGACCATTATAGATGTAATGGACACAGGAGTTGGAATAAATAAGGATTATTTACCAATAGTTATGAATCCTTTTTTTACAACGCAAAAAGAAAACGGCCATAGTGGTTTTGGTCTGGCTAATGCAAAAAAAATAATCGAATCACACCAGGGATGTATTGAATTAGAATCAACGCCAGGAATGGGCACCACTGTTAAAATTATTATCCCCGGGTAATCAAAACTATGAACGATAAAAATCAAAAAATACTCATTATAGAAGATAACCTTGTCTGGCAGCAAAGTTTTCGTAAATGGCTGGGCTCAGATTATATTTTTGAAACTGCTACGGATATTGAAAAAGCCAAACAGTTTTTTTCGCGCTTTTTACCAGATATAGTATTGCTCGATCTGGGTTTACCACAGGTAGATCAGGGATTAAGTGTTTTGGATTTTATTATTAGTCAGGGTACCGACGTCAAGGTAATTGTGATTACCTCATCACAGGATCATCAGCACGCTTTGGAAGCACAACGACGGGGCGCTACCTCATATTTTTTTAAGAGCGAAAATATCCGCGATGAATTGCCATTATCAGTTAAGCGTGCGTTACGTATGCAGATGCTGGAGCGACAGAATCGTGATTTGCGGAAAAAATTAAGTGATTCTTTACATTTTGATGGGATTGTAGCAATAAGCAAGCAAATGCAAAATATTTTAAGTTTGGTTGAGAAAATTGCCAATACCCGTGAACCTGTATTAATCACCGGAGAATCGGGTGTTGGAAAAGAAATAATCGCTCAACATATTCATGAGCGCAGTAAATTTAGCGACAAACCATTTATTGCCATTAATACCGCTGCCCTGCCGGAAAGTCTCTTAGAGAATGAATTATTCGGTCATGAAAAAGGCGCTTATACCGGCGCTGATGAAGTTAAGAAAGGACAATTTGAGCTGGCAGACGGCGGCACTATTTTTCTGGATGAAATTGGAGAATTGCCGGTTTCTATTCAAGCAAAATTATTACGTGTCCTACAAGAGAAAAAATTTTATCGGCTGGGCGGTACGAAGGAACTCCAGGCCAATTTCAGATTGATCACAGCTACTAACCGCACTCTTGATAAAGAAGTCAAAGCAAAAAATTTCCGCGAAGACTTGTATTATCGGCTTAATGTCATCCCGGTTAAAATTCCGCCCTTACGCGAAAGACCAGATGATGTACCGGCTTTGATTAACCATTTTGTTGAACGTTATTGCAGAGAAAATCAAATTCCAATTCCCCGTCTCGATACATCGTTAATTGCCTACATGTCCAAATTGCAATGGAAAGGTAATATCCGTCAGCTTGAAAACACCTTGATCCGTATGCTTGTGTTAAATCATAAAACGCTCACACTAAAAGATATTCCGGAAGATATTCAGGGAAAGGAACATCCTTTTTTACAGGAAGCTTTAAACAGTAAACTGACTTTGGAAGAAATGAATCGTCTGTATGTAAACCTGGTTTATGATCATACTGAAAAGAATAAAAAACTGGCCTGTGACTTTCTTGACGTCAATTATCGTACCTTAATGAAGCGGCTTAGAAAAGACTAATTGCATAAAATACAATCCCATCTTTTTAAATAATTGCATAAAATGCAATCCCACTATGGTTTTCTATCCATAACTTGTTGTTTTTATGTTGTTTATTCGTTATTTGGGGCTAAGTTATTTATTTACAATATATTACAAATTGGTACACCTGTTGCATTAATAGAAATAAAAATTAATAGGAATGAACAATGAGCTTAGATAACATATTAGACGGAAACCTGAAGATAAGTTCTCTGGATGATGAACAAGGAAGAAGATACTACAGCATTCAACTAGAATTTTCCAAAGATGATGTTGTTGCGGTTTATCGTAACAGTATTGATGAATTAGTTGAAGAACTGCCACAGATTATTGGATCCGCTATTCAGGCAAGAATAATCACAGAAAACATTGTCGCAAATTAAAGGAGTTTTTATGAAAATTTTTATCTGTGAGCAAGACCCGTATAAAGCTAAATTGATTCAGGATATATTAGGCGTTTATAATTATAAAATTGTAACCGTGCAAAAACAGGCTGACTTTTTTAAGGAAGCATACCATCAAAAACCGGCAGTAATTGTAATGAACGAATTGTTTGCCCATAATTCGGATATGGATATGCTGGCCAAGATGCGTCAGGATCCTGTTATTTCTTTAATACCGGTAATTTATATCAGCGATAAAAAACCTTCTGAACGCAAAGTAGATGCAATGACTATTGATAATTTGATTGAGTTTGTCCAGGAACCGGTTAAAATTAAAAACCTGCGGCATTATATCGACCGCTGGACAACCTTGAGAAGTTTGTATATTAAACATTAGGGACATGAAATACTATGGAATCAATATATTTTTTCGTACAAGTAATGATAATAGCGTTTTGGTTTGTGGTTAAGGGAGTGAATGTCAAGGATGACGTGTTGTCTTAGGCCTTGGCCTGGGCAATGATTATAAGGCTTTTGTATTCCTAAGGGTCACAAGGATTTGTGATGGGTATGGATTGGGATGTACCACTTTACGGGATGCAAAAGCCTTTTTTATTGCTTTTGCCAGCGGCCATCTATTTTAATTTTTAGCGGACTCATTTTTTGAATGTACTGCGTTACGGCATCCCGAAGTAAAATACCTGTCTGATCGATCTCGGTTTCCGGTATTTCAGCCAACTGACTTAAACCTGAATTTCCTTCTGCAAGATAATCTGTCGTGGCTACTCTGTATATTTTATCTTTTTGGATTGGTTCTCCGGCAATATTAAATATTTCTATTTTATCGCCGTCATCCCGCGCTCTATCATAGATTATTTGTCCCCCGCCAATAGCGAGACCGGAGCGATTACCGGCGATTTTTCCTTCGATTAAGTCTTTCAGAAAATCACCTTTTAAATGGAAAACAACCAAAGCGTTACCAAAGGGCAGTACTTTAAAAACATCACGGGGGGTGATAGGACCGGCCTTTAAGTCCGAGCGAACACCGCCAAAATTTGTGAATGAGAAATCGGCACCGCTTGCATCTATCATAGCGTCACATATTAGATTATTCATCGGCGATTCTCCCTGCCCGCGTGTCAGCGCGTATTCACTAATTCCTATTACTTCATCATATCCTTTCTCAACTTCATTCTGTACTTCTTTGATGGAAGTATATATTTCCTGATTGGGCCAGTATTCGTCTTCTGTAAGCAGCATAAGTCCGCTGTCCTTGCCTGGTAAAGTATAACCGGCAATGGATTTACTTGCCCGGTCAATTTCAATTTTTACCATACCCAGGTTGCCGCCATTGCCGTAATTCTGAAATACCAGCGTATGATTTTTCGGATCCGCCCATGGTTCATCGTATCCCTTATGGATATGACCGCCAAAAAGAATATCGATTCCTTTTACATAGTGAGCCATTTCCATAGCATTCAAATAGGTTTCTTTGACTACATTCTGACGATCTGCTTCAAGTAATTCTTTATATCCTTCTTCAGCGTTATAGGGCAATCCCATATGAACTAGCCCTATGACTAAATCAACGCCCTGCCTGCGTAATGCATCTACAGTTTGTTGAGCGGCAGGTAATTCCGATGTAAAATTAAGTCCTTCAATATTTTGCGGGAAACTCATCTGTTCGGTTGCTTCGGTAGTGATTCCAAATATTCCAATTTTTAAGCCGGCTACTTCTTTGATTATATAGGGCTTAATATAGGAAAATATTGAATCAGTGCTCTTATCAACAAGATTTGCAGAAAGTATCGGAAAATTCGCCTGTTTGGTTAAACTAACAAAAACTTCTTTTCCCAGATCAAAATCATGATTACCGGCCGTGACGGCATCGTAACCAACCTGATTCATATAATCGACAACTGCTTTACCGGCAGTCTTTGTACCAACAGGCGTACCCTGAAAGATATCGCCGGCATCCAGCAATAAGAAGATATCACCATTCTCTCTGGCTCTTTTCCGATATTCAAAAATTATATTAGCTGCTGAAGCGCCTCCGCCCAGCATGGGTGGAAAATTAGGATTTAAAAAATCTGCTTCCTGTTCTGTAATTCCGCCGTGGATGTCGTTAGTATAGCAAATATATATATTTAGATTGTCATCATCGGCTGCTAATCCGAGAGCGATAAATCCAATCAGTAAAAAAATATTAAAATATTTAATCATAAAAAAATACCCATTTTAAAATGCATAATTTACATCGATACGGGCATACAGATGATTCCATTGAACCTGATCTGCATCCGATGAACTTTCCATTCCGTACTTTGCATTATCAAACATATCCATCTGTTTATAGGTTAAGCTGGAAATGCCAACAGCCATATCAACCTGGATATTATTAAGTATAAATCCGGTTCCGGCGGAGAGCAATGCCTGCGAATAGTCTTTACTCTCCCGCAATGTACCATAATCAAATCCTACACGGAATGGCATTTTATTAAAGAAAATATGTTCAATACCAGCCCGGATATTGTAAGTATTATCAAAACTTAAATCTTCATTTTCACTGTCTTCAAAATCTTCCCAGAAGGTGTAAATGAAATCCGTGAATATGCGCGCTTCAAGAATATTCTGGAAACGGTATTCCGTACCAAAACTCAACCGCATTGGATACGATAGGGTTTGCTTACTATGTATGATTGTATCCGAATGGGCGTCAGACATGATTACTTTGTTTTTAAAATCAATATCATAAGCTAAACGCAGCGCTGTTCCGACTGAAAATCGATCGCCAACATTTAACTTCAATCCGAATGATGGAATAACCGGCATATTATCAATATCCTGCAGATCGGTAATTTCATATGCATAAATAGTGCTGTCCTTTACCGTAACTTTATTTAACTGCTCTATTGAACCCGATAGTACATTAACGCCTGCGCCAACTGCCAGATTGATTTTTGTATCAAATAATTTACCCTGATAGGGAGTAAAGGCAATGTTAAACGGAATGGCATTCAACACCCCTTCACTGGTCAGATGATTATAAGCAACCAATGGATCTTCATAAGCTTTGGTGCGAACTTCCTCGAGATAGTCATAATCAAAACTCTTAAAAGGAATGAATCCGGTTGATACAGATAATCCCATTAAATTATCAAAAGGTAAGCGGCTGGTAATTACGCCGTAAAACTGAGAATACCAGTATTTATTAAATACATACGAACCGTAATCCACAAAACCGCCAAAATTATCATAATACGGATAGGAACGATCTTCTTCCAATTTATAAATCGATATGCCTGTATTCAAATTCAGCCAGCTTTCCGAATAAACCGCCAGGGCAGGATTAATTAACACAGACGCATAAGCGTCATCGCCGGCCACACCGGCTCCGGCTAATCCCAATGATCTTGCCGTTAAATATTCATTATCCATGCCATAATTGACTCTTGAAATATTCATCTCAAGCTGTTGAGCAAAACTGTTTATGCTTATTAATAACAAAATAATAAGTACTAAATATTTCATTAATGACTCCGTATTAAAAACTATAGTTTAATTCAAGATAGTAAAAATCTGTACGTTTCCGGTTCCAGTCGGTCCCATAATGTTTTGACAGATCTTCATTCCGTACATCCTTAAATCTGATAAAACCAATCGATTTATTCAGTTCAGCCGTATATTTTAACCGCAAAGAAAGATAATGATTTAACCGTGTATATACGGATAACCAATACCGCAATGCGCCGCGCGTGCTTTCCAAAACACTAAACTGCGTATCTTCAAAATTCCAGAAAAATCCTTTATAATAGGCCAGCATACCGCTTATTTTTAAATTAGGATTAAAATTATGCGTAAAGTTTCCGACTATCGCCTCCCCATCAACCGTCATATCGCCAAATACCCGCGGCCGCGGGTGCACTACTAATTTTGTTGTAACATACATAAGGCTCAAATCATCATATCCGGAAAGACGCACCCTTAGACGACCGCGAAATTCCAGATTTTTATAATAATTTAAGGTGACATCATTTTGCTCCTCACGCGCCTGCCATTTTTGGCGCAGCTGAATAGTTACCGGAAAAATTGGACGGTAATCCACTGTACCAACCAGACGATAATGTTCAGCCCGATCCGCCTTACGATACCAGTTATCATATTCCATGCGCATAGTTATTTGCCGGGACATCTGGTAATAGGTGTTTAAATAATAGCCTTCTTCAGCCTGGGGCTGAGCGGCATTGGCATAAAGCTGACCATAGAGGGATGACTGAAGATAATAATAGTCTTCATAAATGGTTCCCTTAAACCGGCGATAATTGGAAAAGGAACGTTGAAATGGATTGTCGTAGCCGACATCATAATTTCGGTATAAGGCAAGAATATTCAGACTGGGAAACTGAACATAGGCCGATAAAACCAGCGCTTTAGGATCATCACCCATTTTCAATACACCGCCGCCTTTATCCAACTCACCCCATTCGCCCTGAATAGCCACATTTTTAATGACGGTTTGAAAATCGAAACCGTAAACACGACGAAACGATACCGCATCATCCCAGATTGGATTTTCTCCCCTGGATATGGGCCCGCCATAGGCTTGCTTGATTTCCGTATCCGCGGTAACCTGTCTATCCGACCAATTTGTTCCATCTACTACTTGTTCAGGATCGGGATCGAGATATTTATCATAGGCGCTTTCGTAATAGGTTAAACCCAACCAGGTGCCGGGCAAAAAATCATACTGGAAATGCGAGCCATAGGTCAGTTCTTTTACTGAATTGAGCCAGCTTAAATTCAGATCATCTTTGTTACGGGCATCATCATCCAGGGCATATTTAAATCGCTGATCTAAAATAATAAATTGATTAAAACTGCGACCTAACGAAGAATCTTCGATAGTCCGGTTTAAAATAGCATCCCGATCAGTATATGAACCGAACATAGTTGCGCTTATATTATTCCAGGCCAACTCCGCAGCTATACCGCGTAAACCAAATTCTCTTGTCCGGGAATTATCACCGGTAATACCGTTGAAACGTTTTCGGAAACCATAACCGGATTTTCGGGGTGTAAAGAAATCGGTGTTTTCCATAATGACGCCCTGGCCGAAGGTGGCGCTGTAATCCCCGATATAGAGTTTACGTAGCTGAAAATCCCCAAATTGCAGATTTTCAACCCCGGCAAAAAATTTCATGTCCGGTATTTTGATGGCAGCGTTTTCATTTAAATATACATCCGGTTCATTTAAATAACGGGTATAGGAAAATCCGAATTTATAATTGGAGGCAATCGAGAACCGGGTTTTATAATACATATTCGGCAGCGAATTGTATTTGCTTTTTGTACCAATAGCGGTTGGATATATATCCGTTTGCTGAAGAGCCTCACCGGAAGCCTCTCCCTCTTCCGTCATAAACGGCGTGTTATCCAGCCGCATGGTAAAATGGCCGTGAAAAGGCACGCCTCTCACAGACGGATCGGAATAATCCAGAAAATTGCGGGCATTGGAATAACCATAATAAGATAAACCCTGCACGCCCCGTAAATCACGCATATTTCTGATTTCCCCGGCGTCCAGGCGGTGACGAATGATAGCCACAGCATCCACGGGCGATACATTCTGCAGATTCATTAATTCATCATAACGCACGGTATTCACGTTCATGGGGTCAAGCGCTTTTTCGATCCAGAGATCAATAAAGGCATCATTGACGCCCTCATTGGAACTCCATCGGTCCAGCCGGTAATAAATCTGCTCGATCTTTTCCTGGGCAGCGCTTAAGGTTTGATAGGGCTCTATGCGGATTAACGGTTTCAGTCTTTCCAACAATTGCTGGTCAATGCCTTCGATTTCCCGCAGCTGGTAAATATTTTGAAATGCGCCCCGGTAGGTAACACGTTTATAAAGAGCTTCAGCAATTTCCTGCGAAACAGGCAACCGGACGATCTCTTCTAATTCCGCATTATTAATATCAAGCTGATTTTCATAGGAATAAATGCCGGTTGTATCCGTTTGAGCGAAAACCGAATTGACGCCGGTAGTTAGCAATGCCAGCAGAAACCAATCAAATAAAAATAGTTTTAAAATATTTTTCAAACGATTTCCTGAATGCATCACCGGATCAACCTCCTAACCGATAGATAAATCCGAATTTATGCGTCTCAGAAAGAACGTCATGAGTCTGAAAAGAGTAATCCAGTTGGAACCCGCTGTATTGAAGTCCGAATCCCGCTGAAAAACGGCTGGGATTAGTACTGGCGCCGGCGCGGATAGCCAGCCAGTCAACAAGGAAAAATTCAAATCCACCCATAACCTGGGTATCAAATCCAATGGTCTTCTCAATAGCCAGCGAGGTGGTCAATCCTGTATAAGGTTTATAGGCGGCGCCAATAACAATCCGCTGCGGCAAATCATGGGCTGTCTCCGATCCGATGGTTGGCCCGTTGATATTATACACATAAACACCCACATGTGTACGGCGATAAATAGACGCCTGTAATCCCACATCAACGCCGAAAGTACCTGTGGAACCCAGCTCCAATCCGCCAACGCTTTCCCCCAGATCCCAATAATAGTATTTCAGATTGTATCCGACAGAAAGCGAGGAATGAATGTCATTGAGCAGGTAAAAACCATGGGACAGGCCTATCGTGTTTTCAACGGAAAGCTGATTGCCGTTATAATCCACATAAAAGGTTTCAGCCAACAATCCTATCGTCCCGAATGATTGAGGTAAAGGCGCTGCAATACCTAAAAATCCATTGCGGAAAAATTTCATATTATAGGGGCGCTGGACGGCAAGACCAAATTCGTATTGCCGCAGAGCCGCCAGACCAGCCGGATTGAAATAACCGGCCCAGACATCGTTAGCTACGGCAACGTAAGCATTGCTCATGGCGGTAGCCCGCGCTGATGGATAGCGGTCATCAAATACGCCCGCAAAGGCCCGCATGGAAAATAGTATTAACACAGTTATTAATAAGATCAATCGCATGTTGTTCCTCATAACTATTGTGATTTTCAAAATGCCTAAAGTGAGCTAAAGTTTCTTTTTGAGTTTCAAAGTGCACTAAAGTGAACTAAAGTTTCTTCTTGAGTTTCAAAGTGCACTAAAGTTTCTTTTTGAGTTTCAAAGTGCACTAAAGTTTCTTTTTGAGTTTCAAAGTGCACTAAAGTGAACTAAAGTGACTAAAGTTAAAAAACCTGAAAAGACTGTTATTAATATTGTTTTTAATTTTAGCACACTTTAGGCATTTTAGTCACTTCCCAATTTCATTTTACTTTAGCACACTTTAGGCATTTTAGTCACTTATAAACTTTTTCACTTTCTATTTAGTTTTGCACCAATTGTTGAAAATATTGCCAACAACTCCTTACTTTCTAAAAATATTTCTTTCATTCTCGAATCCGGCAGCCACTTTAAATCCTTGAGTATTTCAAGCCAGTATTGCGTTTCACTGGCCTCACTTTCACAGATTCGAATTTTACTCTTAAAATCGGCTTTACTTCGTGCCCGATTTGCCTCCCGATAGTTTGCTCCTATTGAAGTACCGCTTTTTACCAATTGTCTTCTAAGCACAATGGCTTCAGTTGAGTTTGGCAGAATACTACAAAGACGGATTATATTAATGGCAAATTGTTTTGTTCTTTCCTCCAACTCTGCAGCAAATTTTTTGTTATCCATATTTTCTAAGTTTCAAAGTGTTCTTCTTAATTTCAAAGTGAGCTAAAGTTTCTTTTTGAGTTTCAAAGTGCACTAAAGTGAACTAAAGTTTCTTTTTGAGTTTCAAAGTGCACTAAAGTGAACTAAAGTGACTAAAGTTAAAAAACATCTGATATTCCAATTTTAGCGCACTTTAGGCATTTTAGTCATTTCCCAACTTCATTTGATTTTAGCACACTTTAGGCATTTTAGTCACTTCCCAACTTCATTTAACTTTAGCACACTTTAGGCATTTTAGTCACTTCCCAACTTCATTTAACTTTAGCACACTTTAGGCATTTTAGGCACTTATGAACTTTTCATAATTTTGTCACTTCCCAACTTCATTTAACTTTAGCACACTTTAGGCATTTTAGTCACTTATGAACTTTTCATAATTTTGTCACTTCCCAACTTCATTTAACTTTAGCACACTTTAGGCATTTTAGGCACTTCCCAACTTCATTTAACTTTAGCTCACTTCAGCACCGTTCCTACAACAATGGGCGCTACTTTTTCTGTTCGTTTTCCCGTGTCTTCATTGACTATCTCAAGATGGCAAATGTAAGTGCCAAGCGGAACCAATTCTTCAATGTGATTGCGTCCATTCCATTGTATCGTCTGTTCAATTGGCATGCCCGCGCCGTCCATTAATGTTCGAATTAATCGGCCGCCTAAATCAAAAATCCGCAGATTGATGTGTGAACTCTCAGCGCCCGACTGGAAGGTAATATCTAATACCTCACCTTTATCAGGGACAAAGGGTTTATTAGGTAATGTTAATTTAGCGGGTGAACCGTCATAAAAGGGTATATAAATATCTTCCTGATGCGCCAGTAATATTTGGCCGGCGTCACTGTATATACTGCCCATACCTTTCACAACAACCGTGCTATCCACATCAAATTCATCCAGATTAAGGTCTGCCGTATCCCATACTCTTGCCGTGCAAGGGCCGGTTCCGTCGTCGATACTGAGATTGGTGCCGCCGCCGCTGGAAGATTTTCTTGTAATTTTACCGACAACCATTACATAGCGGGAATCATAAAAGGTGGTGCTGGCGTCAAAGGTTGAAATCCTTACAGGTTCCGGCAGTTCAACGCCGGTGGCAATAATCGTTAAAGTGTAGTCAACAATTTCTACTCTTCCTTCATATATCTCTATCGTCCCCTGAACATACACTTCATTGCCTCTCTCGAGACGAGGATCTAGATCAAAATCGAAGATATTGATGGCATATCCGGATTCATCCTGTATGTACACGTCGGTCCGGTCATCACGCAAAGTTCCGGCGCCTATAACCACGATGCCTTTTACGCTTACGCTGCTGCCATCGCCTAACTGACGAGCTTCACGTATGCTTATCGTCTCTATAACGATTGGTTCTTTTACATAAATAGCCGGGAAAACGCCAATTTCGGTCAACCCGCCTCCGGCGACGGCCGTTTTAATTTCGAACACATAATTCCCTGTTTGTTCCGGCGTGGTTAAATTATTGATTGTTACTGTGCCAGTTTCCGTATCGGTTATAACTGCATTACTAATTGTGATAACATTGCCGCTTATCGATTCAGAAGACATGGCCAGGCCGGAACCGCTGCGCGTAATACTGCCATCCCAGCCCCAGGCTTCCGGTATCGTAATCTCTACAGTTGCCAGCGTATAATCGGCTGTGCCGGTTATTTGAATAACAGCATCGATTTCACTTTCGGCAATAACAGAATCAGGGCTCATGGCTGCTACCCCGGTTCCATCACCGGGATTTTCGCTGAAACTGCCCGGACCGGGACTGGCAGCGATAAAGCTGCTTTTCCAGTTTTCGGTTGCTTCATTATGGCCGCCAATACCATTACCACCGGAACTGACTTCATCCACTTCGGCCAAACCGGAACGTTGTAAACTTTTTCCGCCGGTCGGCACAGTTTGCGCCTGTTGGGAAGACTTTGCCAGATCGTTTTTATAAGCAGCTGCATCACTGTCCGCATCGGGACCATCAATTTCAACCGTACTTTTATCCATCCAACCGCTGGGAAAAATACCCCAAGGTACATAATCCACATCCTGAATCAGATCAGCGGATCCATCCCAGGCGAATAGCACAATCATTCCACTGGATAAAGCAAAAGAAGGGTTGTCCCCGACTTTGAGATGAACCATATCCGGCGTCGTATCATCCGAACCCAGAACTTCATAATCCGCCCGTTTGCCAAAATAGTCAAAAAAACTTTGGCCATTTACAGCGACTGCCAATGCCTCATCAACAGCCAGTTCGATATCCGGAAATTTAACGGCAAAATGAGCGGCATTGGTTGAATAGGTTCCGTTAACTACATTATAGTAGGTGTTGTAATTGGCCAAATACATCTGATTAAGTGAAATCGCGGCATCCGTCGGATTAAAGATTTCAATAAAAGCAGCTGAGCCTTCACCGGATGGCGGAATAAATACTTCGGTGATTAGTAAATGACCCTGTGCAAATAAAATTACTGGTAATAATAAAAAAACTAACAAATGTTTCATTCATTATCCTTTTAAGGTTAATTATTAAACCCTGGCGAAGGGCAAGTATATATTCACTGTCATTCTGAGGGAGAATACGACCGAATAATCCATTAGTTATTAATATAGTAAGATTCTTCTCCCGATTCTTAAAACATCGGGATCAGAATGACAAAATCGTCTATTACCTCAACAACAGAATTATGTATTTAAGCCACACCCAGCCCATCCATTAGAGAGAAACTTTAGCCTCCCCTCTTGGGAGGGGTTTGAGGGGTGGGTAAAAAATTTACTTCAACAACAACAACTTGGTTGACTGGCGCAGGTTACTGACCTGCAGGACAGCGAAATACAAGCCGGATGCAACCTGATTACCCTCATTGGAACGCCCATTCCAAGTTACGGTATTTAAACCTGCCTTAAGATTGGATAAGGTATATTCCTTAACCACCTGACCCAATGTATTATAAATCGTCAATTTTTTAGCCGACTCGCTAATCATTTTAACCGGAAAGTTAAATGGAATAGTCGCTGCCGGATTGAATGGATTAGGATAAGCCGGATACAGAATTAATTTATCCGGAATAAGTGATGCAATATCTTCAATAGCCGTTGCCGCTTCAAAATCATTAATACTTCTGGGTATAATCTGATATCCGGAGGTATACGGCGCGGAATAATCATACTGGCTGAAAATACCGGTTATATGCTGAGGCCAGACAGGCTGGCTTCTGCCGGGAATATCCGTATCCTTATCGATGTGCAAAGCGAGCTGACTGACGCCGCCGTCATCGCTGATCATAATATCCGCATTATCCTCATTGGTAATCGGCCAGGGATCATTATCTCCGGAAGCAACCGTATCCACATTTAAAATCTTTATCAGCAACGATTCCAGTTCACTGCCCAACGAAAGCAAGGTGGCCATATCCAGTTCCAGCGGCGCAGGCATTACCGCTTCGCCTTTATCAATTACATCCGTGGCCGGATGGTCCGGCATAACTTCCACTATGCCGCCATATTGAGTAATAACGCCAGTAACCGTGTACTGATGACCGGGAATAATATTTACAGTGCCGCCGCCTTCGGCATAAATATTAACCGCTGATGGATATTCATCCTGAATATAGAAATTCATACTGGTATTACTAAAGACGCTATCCCCCACCGTGGCCACGCCGCTGGTACGTACATAATATCCTTCATAAAGTAATTCTGTATCATCCTGCCAAAGCTTAAAGTTTATAATTGGTGTCAGGCCGGCAAAAAATCCTTTTGAATCACTGGTTGCAACAGATCCACTGTCATCTGTTGCAGACATCCAAAATATTACTTCATCTTCATTGACATAGGCTGTATCTGAAATTTCCGCCATATAAAGAGAATCATATCCCAGTGATATCATTTCAATATCGACGGTATCGCCGGCATTAACTGAATAGTGCAGTGTTGCACTGGCAATATTGCCATCAACATCATAGGCTCTATACGTAACGCTGAAAGTGGAATCGCTCATTGGCGGCATATCTGTGGTAGAATATTCTTCAAGAGTAGGTGGTAAATTGAGCGAACCACCGTCGTAGATGCGAATATTGTCAAAAAATACAGCTTCAAAAGCGGCATTACAGTCCAATCCAAATTTTACATTTAATTTATGATATCCACTTATTTTTTTTGAAACTGTATTCCAGACCTCCTCAATATTTAAATCATCGATATCGGTACCGGTTGTATTCAACAAATCAATTTCAATGGAATCGTCAACCACCAACCATATTCTTAGAGCATCATCTGCTTCATAAGACTCCTCATTAACAAAATAATCAACAGATACGAAAACAGAATTGTAAGCGCTAATATCAACTGTATCAAGCGTGGTTACCATATAACCATCCACATCGGACATCTCAAATCCATTACTGCTGTCAGGATAACCTCCACTGGAAAAATTGCCGGTATAATTAGTAACACCAACATAATCACCATCAGTTAAGCCATCACCATTTCTTGTGTTATAATAATATGTAGTGAATCCTAACTCTCCTCCTGTTGAAATATAATTTAAAACAGGTTGATTGTCGTTATTGACTAAAGGATGATCCACAGCCTTATCACCCGTATCTGTGTACTGACCAGAATAAACCGTGGGCTCTTCAAAACTGGTATAAGCAATTTCCTGTGCAAATAAAAATGCACTAAAAATAAATACAAATAGTAATAAAAATTTCATAACTCCTCCGAGTTTATATTTGTTGACAGGTTTTTTCATATTACAAAATTAAATTAAAAAATAACAGTAGTATTTATGATTTTTTTCAAGATTTTAAATATCTGACAAAATATGATTATTTATAACAAATATTTCATTATATTAGTTGTGTATATATATTGAAGTTAATTTTATCCTTAATGGAAATTTACTAATTCATCAATACTGTATAATACAATTGATGCGATGACAAAATGCATATCATACATTCTATGATAAATCTTATTGCATTCTATCCTAAATATAAATGGAGGTTTAAATGCACAATTGGATTTGTTTAATATTATTTCTATTAATCCAGAATATGTTCCCAAAAGAAAACTTGCTTTCATTCGAAAACCTGCCTGATAAAATCTTTATCAATACGGAGACAACTCTGACATGTAAATTTAAGAATTCACAGGTTGCTTCCATAAAAAAATGGACATGGAGAATTGAACTGAGGAATCACATCGATACATTTACTTTAATTCAGGAGGATAGTATCAGTGGTACGGAACAAAGCCAATGGTTATTTACAGTTGACTCTATCCCGGATTATGCAAACTACGGGGATTTTTATCATTACAATGGCAATTACCATTGTCAATATTCCGGTTATCTCATAGTTTTTGCTGAAGACTTAAACGGCAATTATTACAGCCTGGTTATTGATATAATAATAATTGGTAAATCAGTAGATCATCTACCTTCTTGGTATTGTTGTAATGGTGATTTTGTAGCTATCACAGACGGCGAAAAAATAATCCATAAAAATGAATCCTTAAGCTACACCTGTCACTTTTTTGATGATGATGAAACGGGTGACCACGCTGATTACTGGAACTGGCGATTTTTCACTTTTAACGAAAATGGAAAATATATCATTAATACTACAGACAGTTTATACGGTTTAAACAGTTCCATATGGGAATTTAAATTTGACTCCCTTGATAATCATTTTAATTACATCCGGGATTCTCTAAATGATATATATGCCTTTATTACAGTCAACACACACAATGATAATCTTCATTTAGATAACGATATGAATGAAATAAAAATCTTAGCTACGCCCCTCACTGTAGATAATACGCAGATAATCCATTCCGCGGATTTTACCCTATATCCCAATTATCCTAATCCGTTTAATCCCAGGACAATCATCAGTTGGCAGTTACCAGTTAGCTGTAAGGTGGAGTTAAGCATTTACAATATCCTTGGACAGGATGTAGCTAAACCGGTAAATGAAGAGCAGTCAGCCGGATTGCATAAAGTAGAATTTAATGCAAGTGCGCTTCCTTCTGGGATATATATTTATTCGCTTAAAACAGGTTCAGTTGAACAATCAAAAAAAATGCTGTTGTTACGATAAATTTTATAAAATTGTAATTTTATAAGTTTTTTATTTTTAATTATCCAAAATAGTATTACAAATCATTGTACATAAAAGCGGGAATCTTAAGATTCCCGCTTATAAATTAAACTTATTTCTTCCCCGGATGCCATTCGCTGCTCTTCAGCAAAATATCCTGTATCCGGTTAACCAGCTTATGGGGATCGTTTAAATATCCTTCCAGCAGCAAGGCCGACTCATAAAGCTGCTCAATGGTAGTATCAATAAACGGATCCTTGGGATTGTTTTTATATATTTTCAATAGGTTGCGCGTTAAAGCATGATCCTTATTGATTTCAAAAATCTTTTTAGGTATGGATACATCCTTATTCATAAACTGCATCATCTTGTGCATCTGCGAGGTCATATCGCCATCGGGATTTACCAGACAGGAGGCGCTGTCGCGCAGACGTTTGGATTCGCGCACCTCTGTGACTCTATCGCCAAGAATATCTTTGATCTTTTCCATCAACTTTTTGAATACAGCTGTTTCGCCTTCACTCATTTCTTCAACTTTGGAATCAGCTTTTTCAACATCTTCCACTTTATCAAGCTTGCTTAAATCAGCCTGTTCCACCGAAGTGAAAGCATATTCTGTTTTATATTTACCGAGACCGGTCATTAAAAATTCATCAACCGGATCGAGGAGTAAAAGTACTTCCAGTCCCTTACGCTTAAAAATTTCCAGATGCGGATCGCTTAATAAGGCGTCACGGCTGGCCCCGCTCATATAATATATTTCTTTCTGATCCTCTTTAGCCCGTTCCACATAGGCTGCCAGCGAGGTCAGTTTATCCGCTTCCGCATGAGCCGTTGAATCGAACCGCAGCAGTTCTGAAAATTTTTCCTGGTTGACATAATCGCTGTAGCCCAGTTTAAATATCCGGCCATGAGCTTTCCAGAATTCATTGTATTCGTCTTCTTTTTTAGCTTTCTTCTCCAAATGTGAAAGCACCTGTTTTACCAGGGTTTGCGATATTTTCATGACCACGCGGTTTTCCTGCAATGTTTCACGGGAAATATTAAGCGGGATGTCCGGCGAATCCACCATGCCTTTCAAAAATCCCAGGTACTCCGGAATTAAATCCGAATTTTTGTGCTGGATCAATACGCTTTTTACATAGAGGTCTAATCCGATATCCTCCCGGGAAATACCATACAGGTCAAACGGGCGTTTGGGAATAAACATGATACTGTTAAACTGAACCGGCGCGTCAATGGAAACATGGATGGTATCCATCGGCGGTTCCTGATCATAGGTCATAAATTTATAGAATTCTTCGTAATCCTTTTTCTTAATACTCGATTTCGGTTCGCGCCAGATAGCCGCAACGGTATTCACTTTATCCTTATCCACTTTAATCGGGAAGGATATAAAATTGGAATGATTTTTAATAGCCGATTCGATCCGGTATTTATCGGTAAATTCGATAGCATCTTCTTTGAGGTGAACTTCAATGGTCGTGCCGCGTTTTAGTTTCTCAGCCAGTTCAGATATCTGGAAACTACCCATACCGCTTGAGCGCCATTCAACCGGTGGCTCATCTTTAAGGTAAGATTTTGTTTTGATAACCACTTCTTCGGCCACCATGAATACGGAATAGAATCCCACGCCAAATTTACCGATGATATTGGAAACGTCTTTTTTCTCCGCATCCTTAGCCAGTTGTTTTAAGAATTCGGCTGAGCCGGATTGGGCGATAGTGCCGATATTTTTAATGATTTCATCCCGGGTCATTCCAATACCCGTATCAGAAATGGATATTAACTTTTTATCTTTATCCAGCTTAATATTGATCTCCAGATCCAGGTCTTTGTCAGCGACGTCGGCTCCGCTGGTTAATTCAAAGCGCACTTTATCCAGCGCATCGGAGGCATTCGAGACAAGTTCTCGAAGGAAAATTTCTTTATTTGTGTAAAGTGAATGAACCAGGATATCCAGAAGCTGGTTCACTTCTGCTTTAAATTTGTAGGATTTTGCCTTCTCAGACATGTACAACTCCTTCTAAATTTAATTTTAAAATTATTGTGTAAATTTTTTCAGATATTATATGCATCACTGATGAATTTGGTTCAATAAAAGATACAATTTATATGTATTGTAACAATTTCAAGTACCTTGGCTTTTACCCCTTACATCCCCCCTGAAAGGGGGGAATTGAAGAGGGGTATTAATATTTTTCTCTGCGCTCTCTGCGGCGATTAAACTATTTTACTACAAGCTCACCGATCAGATCTTCCATATCTTTCATAAATATGTCAGGATCTTCAAATCCCTTTTGATATTTTTTAACCATTCCCTCTTTACTTATAACAACCAAGCGCGGCAGCGATGTAGCGCCATATTTTTTTGAAACGACCTGATATTGATCGTAAAGAACCGTCAGATTGATGTTTTCCTGTTGAATATACGGTTCCACTTTTTCTTTTTCTTCACCGACGTCGATTAATAAAAATTCAACCGGCTGACCGGCAAATTCATCTTTAAGTTGCATGAGATACGGAATCTCTTTTTTGCAGGGTGCACACCAGGTTGCAAAAAAACTAATTACGACCGCCTTCTTTTCTTTATTGATCCATGGTTTGCGCAGTGTCCCGCCGCAGAAGTCCCGAAGAAACACATAATTCCCGTCCTTATCCGGCAAAGAAAACACCGGGGCTTCTTCATCAAGCTTCAGATCAGTGGATGAATTTTCATCACCTGCTAATACCATTGAAGTTAGTATCAGAAAAAATGATAGTACACTCAGCATAGAAATGCGCATTTTCAAACTCCATTTTTTTAATAGTACCTTGAAGGGCTTTTAATTTAATAAAAACGGAATAATTTTGAAACAGTCTTATAAATGAAAAAGGCCGCCCCGGTTGGAACAGCCTTTCAAAATTAAAACAAATTCATTATCTATCGAATATTTCCACCCATTAATTCAACCGTTCTGCTCATCATCTTAAGATCGAGACTGCTCGTTTTAACGGATGAGGCTACCGGTGAATTCCCGCTTATCTCACGCAGATTTACTTTCTGAATGTCCGTATCAAATTCTTCATTAAGCGCATCAATCATTTGATTAGCTACTACGGCATAACCCATATTAGAAGGATGTACACCATCCAGGCTAAACAACCCTCCCAAAATATAATCAGCATAAAGAGTAGGTAATCCGGCTCCGGGATCATAGCCACTTACAGCTGCTTCTGCCAGAAACGCATTGGCATCAAAAAGAGCAAATCCATTGTCTGTTGCGGCTTGTTCGATTACAACATTGAATGTTGATGTGGCTGTTTGGGCCACTGCAATCTCGTCAGCATCCAGCAGCAGGGCATCCGGCCAGGGATTATGGGGATGAAAACCGAAAGCTTCTGTCGTGTCTATACCAGGATTTGATCCCATAATGATTTCTATTGAATAACCCGTTTTAGCTGCTAAATCCCTGTACCATTTTCCTGTCGGCTGACCAAGCAAAGGTGCATAAGTTCCGCCAACTAATGTAATTAATGGAGGAACATCTTCATTAAAATTTGTATAATCATCTTGATTCGCAATAATTCTTCCATGTTTTTGATAATACAATCCGGGAATTTGTGAATTAACTTGCTGTGCCGCTGCAACGCCTGCGGCAATCCGTGGGCCAATTGTAGTAAAGAATGGCACTGAGGTTACATCAGGAATATTGGCAACCACAACTTTAGCGCCTGATCCTGCCAGTTTGCCAGCTAATTGCTGATACAAGAACCCAAATGCCATCGCATTTGTAGGAGACGATGGATTTATACCGCCGCTGGTTGCATAACCCAGAACATCATTATTACCAATCCAGCAGGATATGAGAGTGGGATTTAAAGATAATGCCTGATCTATTTGTGTGCCTAAACCACGGAGCACTAAATCAATCAAACCGCTTTGGCTATAGCTGAGAGCGCCGGTTAATGCACTGTCCACATCGCCAAGCACAATACCCGGAATACCCAGATTATCATAAGGTCTGGCAAGCGCAGCATTGGTCGGCGCGCCGGAACCCGATGCTGTACCTAAAACACCCGTTACCGATTCCAAAGTCATTATGTTTGGAAGGCCTGGCCAGGAGACGGTAGGCTGTTCAAAATCTTCAATCCCTAATTGTTGGGCAATCAAATTGGGAAAGCTATACTTTTGATGCTCTTCCACCAGTGAGCCGGATTGATAGCCCGCTGTGAGGCTGTTTCCGATGGCCACATATTTAGAAAAATCCTCGCTGCCTGTTGAAGTCGGCGTCTTTTTTAAGTCCGGTTCTTCCAACGAACAGGAAATAAAGAACAGGAACAGCGGAAGTAATATAATGGATATAATTTTAAATGTTTTCATAATTGTTCTCTCCTTCGCGTTGGTTAATTAGAATGAATAGCCCAGAGACAAGCCATACAGATGGCCCTGACTCTTATATTTTCCATTAAATGGCATATCTTCGACTTCGGAATTCTTAATCACACGATCATCCTGAGTCAAATAAATATAATAGGCATCAATGGAGATACCAGCCACTTTATAACCAGCGCCTATACTGTACAAATTGCGATCGCCTTCGGGAAGATCCGGTTCAACATACTTATCCGGTACTACATGCGGATCGCGTAAATATCCGGCACGAAATGCTACCTGATCATTCAAACGATATTCCAACCCTACCCTTAAACTGGCCTTATCTTCATAGCCCTTTTTAACTGTCTGCTCATCTTCACCATTGATCGGTTCATCCGTCTTAATTGTAAGTTCATCATATGAAGTCCAGTTGATACGATAATAATCAAATTCCGCAGTGAGTTGATTGGTAAAATCATAAGCAATACCCAATCCAATTCTGGCAGGTAAAACAATAGTTGCATCGCCTTTGGTATCCGGAAGTAAGTCTTCCACATAATCATCCACAGCCGGATTAATCGTCGGTCGATCAAATGTTGCATCGCCGTCTTCAAAGTCCAGGGTCATTTCATGGCGATACATCAAGCCAAGCGTAAGTTTATCTATTGGTTTATACTGAAGTCCAAGATTGAAACCCATTCCGGTTGTTTCGCCTTCCATCTTGAACTCGGCATAACTATCAAGCGCATAACCCAGGTAAGCGCTTTTTTCCAGGGTCACACTGGCTATTCCATATTCAAAACCCACGGCCAGTGATAAATTATCGAGAACTTTATAGGCAATCACCGGATTTAATTCCATCACCTGTACATCGGAATTTGTAGCCAGTTCCCGGCCTACCCAATCCTGTCCCCAGTCACTTCCCAAACCAAATGGTACAAAGAAACCCAAACCGGCAGATAATTTGTCAGTTATTTTATAGGTCGCATAAAAATTGGGAATATAAAAGGTTTCCTCCTTTGCCGGTGAGTATAAATTAGGATCAATATCCGTTGGGCCCACAAAGTAAGCCTGTGGTTGGATTATTGTTAATCCCAATTGGATATTGATTCCATTTAATCCCGTTATTCCAGCAGGATTAAAATAAACAGCCGACGCGTCATTGGCCTGGGCTATAAATGCTCCGCCCATTGCGGCCGCTTTAGATCCGTGTTCATAAATAGAAAACCCGGAACCAAAGGCCAGTGAACAGGTAATAATCACCACAAAAACGATCATTGTAACTTGTTTGAACATGATGCCTCCTTTAGTTTAAATTGATTTCCTTTTTAATCAATCTTTTACCACTTATTGAGAACGCACGGGAAGGTAGGAAAAACTACGGGTTTTTAATTTTATTGTCAAGAGATAGAATATCCTGTTATCTAATTACACTTTTCACGGTTGATATCGGTAAATGAATTCGTAGGATTGAGAACTTCATTTGATCAAAATCATCCGCTTTGAAATACTAAGCGAACCTGTTTGCAATTGGTAGTAATAAATTCCGGATGCCTGGTTATTTGCATTCCAGACAACAGAATATTTTCCGGATTGCTGATTTTCCGATACCAGCGTTACAATTTTTTGGCCAAAAATATTATAAATGGATAAATCCACATGTTGAGACGCAAAATTTTGCGTCTCAACAATATACCGGATAGTTGTTGTCGGGTTAAATGGATTCGGATAATTTTGGTACAATTCGGTTGTTCCGGGCAAATCATCGGGAGTTGTAATTGTTGACGGTTCATATACTTCCACTCTTATTGGTATTTCTATCGAACCTTCATCAGTATCATTGCTGATAATTGTAATTTTGGTAGAATCGCTGGTTTCATAGGCAGGCGCCGTGTATTGAACACGAATATAATAGTAAGACTCAGCTGAAATATTAACAACTGATTCAGAAACAGTGAATTCAGAATTACTGCTGCTAATTGCGCTGACATTCAAAGAAGTATTACCGCTGTTGATAATGGCAATAATAATATCTACTTTCTCGTTAATCATTACTGATGTCAAATCATAAGAATCACATCCAACTGCAATTTCCGGCTGACTTGTAGTCGTTGACGTCCCCGTAAAATTGTTAATTCGATCAACCAATTCAGGATGATCAATGAAAGGATTGCGGTTATTCTGTACCGCATAGATGGCATCATTGCGTCCCTGTTCGGCAGCGTCTATGGGATCACTGACGTGCCAGGAACGGAAGAGGACTTCCATTTTATCCGGATCAGTATATTCATTATAAGACCCGGCGTACCTGATTAAAAAATAGAAATGCGATCTGGCAACATTGCCTTTGTGAACATTTCTCGGTTCAAATACTATTTGACCGCTGGCGTCCGTTCCCAGTAATGAGCCGCCTTCCGACCAGGTTGCACTGACCACATCACCAAAATCCAGGCTGCCCCGCCGGCTGTTGGCCTCTTCATCAGTAGGATATAAATGAAAAATATCCGAACGCATCGGATCGTTTTCTGAGAAAAAACTCTGCGGCCAGGTATGTTCGCAATTAAAATTATTGGCCGTGGCGCCGGATCGGGTGTTAAATTCCGCTGTTCGGCCGGTATAAACACATTCTACAAATCCGTTCACATTATCGATACTGCCGTACATAGAGTCTCGGGCAGTGTTGTAACCTAAAGAGGTGTGTTCATCAATAATTCCATTTAATGCCGATTTTAGTGTTTCTCCAAATAAATTCTGCGTGGCATCATAATAGCTGCCGGGATAATCACCCTGCGCTTCCACCCGGGCTATCAAAGGATAAGATAATCCTTCAACCTGAATTCTTAAAAAATCTACGTAATCGATATTTTGATCCGGGTTAAATGTGATATCAAGTTGAACTGAACCCAGTGCCGGGATTTGCCAACTGGATATTTCGATATCAAACACGTCTTCTTCAAACTTGGCGCTGAAAATACTAAGTGATTGCGGACTGTCGCTCACAACGTAAATCGTTTGCGTATGAGGTATCCCGCATGTAACTGAACCTAAATCAATTAATGTATCCGATAAGGTAACCTGCCCTGCCAGTGTTTGAGCTAAACCAAACTGAATTACCGAAAGAATTGGAATAATAAAGAGCGATAATTTATCCATAATAATTTTTCTAATGCTATGCTGAAGGATTGTATTAACTATTCAAATGCAATCTACTAATGATTTCTTAAAACAATCAATTTTTTTTATCCTGTAATTTCATTATATATTTTTTTGTACTCAACTAATATAATTTTATTGAAACTATAAGATATAATTTTTAGATTCCAGGTAAATTTACCAAACCTAATTCAATTAGAATTTACATAATAAGGAGTCAATGATGAAATCTTTATGTTCTATCTTAGTCCTGTCTGTGATATGCCTGGTAATCATTAGCTGCAATGATTCATGTAACTCCGGAATGACAGTAACGAAGGAAATTTTTGGACAACTTGATGGTCGGGATGTTGAAATTTACACCATTACCAATCCCGGCAAAGCAGAAATGAAAGTCACTACCTATGGCGGTATCATTACATCATTTAAGCTGCCCGATAAAAATGGAATCTTGTCTGATGTGGTTCTGGGTTATGATAATCTTGACGGGTATGTAAAAAACAATCCTTATTTTGGCGCCACCATCGGCCGCTATGGTAACCGGATTGGAAATGCAAAATTTACACTGGATGGAAATGAATACAGCCTCGCTCATAATGACGGACCCAACAGCCTGCATGGAGGCGTTAAGGGATTTGATAAAGTTGTATGGAATGCACAGCCATTTAGCGGTTCCGACAGCGCCGGGCTAATATTAAAATACCTTAGTAAAGACGGCGAAGAAGGTTTCCCGGGAAATTTGGATGTTACGGTTACTTATACACTGACCAAAGATAATACTTTTCGGATTGATTATCAGGCCGCTACTGATAAACCAACTATTTGTAATTTAACAAATCATACTTATTGGAATTTTAAGGATGCCGGTAAAAGTGATATTCTCCAACATGAATTAATGTTGAATGCTTCCAACTATACTCCGGTAGATAAAACGCTTATTCCAACAGGCGTCATAGAACCTGTCAAAGATACCCCGATGGATTTCACTGCCGCACATGCTATTGGAGATAATATTAATGCTGATTACGAACAGTTGAAGATAGCCGGAGGCTACGATCATAATTGGAAATTAGATAATCCGGCTAACGTAAAAATGAATCTTGCTGCCACTGTCTATGAACCGACAACCGGCCGGTTTATGGAAATTTTAACTGAAGAACCTGGCATTCAATTTTACAGCGGCAATTTTTTAGATGGTTCTATTACCGGAAAAAATGGTGATGTCTATAAATTCCGTAGTGGATTCTGCCTGGAAACCCAGCATTATCCTGATTCTCCTAACAAACCTGAATTTCCATCTGTAGTTCTCAGACCGGGAGAAGTTTATAAAACAACGACTATTCACAAATTTTCAATTAAGTAGAAAGTAAGATTTGCATTAACCCCAGCCTTAAGGCTGGGGTTAGCAATCTATTTTCCTTACATCAATCGTACGCATACCTGCTTCTTGAGCCGCCAGGATGCCCGGATCGCCGTCCTCAAAAACAAGGCAGTCTTCCGAAGGTAGATTCATCAATCGGGCGGCTTCAAAAAATTTATCCGGCGCCGGTTTTGGTTTAAACGGATCATCCGCAGTCAGGATATAATCAAACTTATCCTTAATTCCAATTACCTCAAGCTCCTGGTGTACAATTTCGCGCGTGCTCCCGGATACTACACCCATGTTTTTAACGCCATAATATTTTAATACAATATCTACTACCGGCTGAATTGGTTTTAAAATTTTCAGATGGATTTTAAAATAATTGTGTTTAATTTGAACAATCTGGTGTGGATCTAAATTTCTATTGAAATCTTTGTTGTATAATTCAATAATATCAGACTCTTTCATCCCTTTCTTTGAGTCCAGATAAGTATGATTATATACTTCACCAATAGAAAAAAAAGCATGTTCCCATGCTTTCATGTGCAGGGGCATTGAATCGATCAAAGTACCATCACAATCGAATATCAATCCCCTGGCATTTCCGATTTCAATCATTTTCTTAACTAATACGAATTACAGGTTTGAATAATAAGCCTCATTCCAGCGTAATTCTTTTTTGAAATCAGAAATATTTGTATTTGAATCGATTATGACCATCTCTATGTTAGCCATTTCGCAGAAATCTTCAATGTATTCAGATGTAATCGCCTGAGAAAAACCGGTATGATGCGCGCCACCCGCTAAAATCCAGCTTTGTGCAGCAATTTCCAGATTCGGCTGCGGTATCCATAATGCTCTTGCAACCGGTAATTTTGGCAACTCTGCATCTGGTTCTACTACTTCAACTTCATTAACAATCATTCTGAAACAATTACCTAAATCAATCAACGAAGCATTTAAAGCCGGACCTGCCGGGGCATTAAATATCAATCTTGGAGGATCTTCCTTGCCTCCGATTGATAACGGATGACTTTCCAACACAGGTTTTCCCTGGGCAACCGATTCACATACTTCCAGCATATGTGCACCCAAAACTTTCATTCCGGCCGGATCCAGATGATATGTGTAATCTTCCATAAATGATGTACCACCTTTGAGGCCCTGTGCCATAACTTTCATGGCGCGTACAAGAGCCGCCGTTTTCCAGTCTCCTTCAGCGCCGAAACCATAACCCTCGGCCATCAATCGCTGTACCGAGATACCCATAAGCTGATTTAATCCATGCAGATCTTCAAATGTCGTGGTAAATCCTTTAAATCCACCATCATCCATGAATTTTCTAATACCCAGTTCTATTCTGGCGGCATCCCGCATCCCTTTATGTTTTTTACCCTCACTTTTAATTTTATCGCCCAGAATATATTTATTGGAATATTCATCAATCAGTACATCGATAGCTGAGTCCTGAACTGCATTTACAACATCAACCAGATCGCCGACACCGTATCCATTAATCGAATAACCAAAACGCATTTGGGCTTCTACTTTATCGCCTTCGGTTACGGCAACTTCGCGCATGTTATCGCCAAACCGGGCAATTTTCATACTTTTAGAATCGTGCCAGGCACAGGCAGCTCTCGACCATATTCCTAATTTTTCCTGGACTTTTTTATCCTGCCAGTGTCCTACGATTACTTTCCGGTTCTTCTTCATACGGGTACAAATAAATCCAAACTCCCGGCCGCCATGCGCAGATTGATTCAGATTCATAAAATCCATATCGATTTCGGCCCAGGGGATGTCACGGTTAAATTGTGTATGCAAGTGAACAAACGGTTTCTGCAGTACCTTCAGACCACCTATCCACATTTTGGCTGGTGAAAAGGTGTGCATCCAGGTAATTAATCCTATACAGTTCGGGGAATTATTAGCTTCAAGGCATATATTTGTAATCGATTCCGGTGAAGTGAGAACCGGTTTGAAAATCACTTTGACAGGAATATTTTTAGAGGCATCCAGTTCTTTTGCAACAATTTGTGAATGTTGCGCTACCTGTTTAAGTGTTTCCGGGCCATATAGATGCTGGCTTCCTGTGAGAAACCAGATTTCAAATTCATTAAAATTAATCACGATTTTTTCCTTATATTTTATTTTTTCTGACCATAATAAGCATTGGGTCCATGTTTACGTTGATAGTGAGTATTTAGAATATATTTTGGTAATTCTTTAATTTCAGGGTTTATCAACTTTGTATTTAATGCCATTTTAGCAACTCTTTCGAGTACCAGATTGTTTTTGACAGAATCCATAGGATCTTTTCCCCAGGTGAAAGGTGCATGTCCTGCAACTAAAACGCCAGGAATTTCAACTGGATTTAATTTTTCAAACCGTTCGATAATTACCTTGCCCGTATTTAGCTCATAGGCTGTTTTAACTTCATCCTCACTTAAAAATCTGGTCACAGGAACTGTCCCGCTAAAATGATCCGCATGCGTAGTGCCGTAACAGGGTATTTCCCGGCAGGCTTGCGCGAATGCGGTGGCGCATTCACTGTGGCTGTGCGTTACTCCCCCGATTTCCGGAAAGGCTTTGTATAATTCAATGTGGGTGGCAGTGTCAGATGATGGACGCCATTTCCCCTCTATCGCTTCACCGGCTAAATTGACTACGACCATATCATTCGCCGTCATCTTTTCATAATCAATGCCGCTCGGTTTAATGGCTATTAATTTCTTTTCACGATCAATCCCGCTTACATTTCCCCAGGTTAATGTTACCAATCCATATTTTACAAGAGCAAGATTAGCCTGAAGTACTCTTTCCTTTAGTTCGTCAATCATGCTTTCCCTTCACGGATTGAATCCCGTATGGTTAGCAAGTCTTTCATAACATTATACATATTCCCCGCACCGCTTTTTGTCCCGAATCCATCATGTAATTGCATATACAGCGCATATAATTTTTTATACACTTCATGATTCTTCTGAATGGGTTCATATACTTTACTTACACCAGTCATTGCTTTCTGCGCTTCACTAATATTTGCATAACCGCTGATCTCTTTACCAGCCGAGACAGCGCCAAACATAGCTGCGCCAAGAGCAGGTGTTTGTTCACTTCGAGACACTTTCATCGGACGGCCGGTAATATCCGCATAAATCTGCATCAGCATGGCATTTTTAATGGCCAATCCGCCACAGTTTACAATTTCATTTATTTTGACGCCGTTACTTTCAATCCGGTCAATAATAGCCAGGGCGCCAAAAGCTGTTGATTCTACCAATGCTCTGTAAATTTCATGGGGTTGTGTATGCAATGTTTGTCCAAGCAGTAATCCTGTTAATCGTACATCGACTAAAATAGTACGATTACCGTTGTTCCAGTCGAGGGCCAGTAAACCCGTTTCTCCCGGCGCTAATTTTTCAGCTGCAGATTCCAGATTTTTAAATTTCTCTTCCTGCGTTTTTCCGTATTTTTCCGGCACTAAATGATTCACAAACCATAAAAATATATCGCCTACTGCCGATTGTCCGGCTTCAATTCCATAAAAACCACCCAACACGGATCCATCTACAATACCGCAAACACCAGGGATATCGGCTATACTTTCTTTATTAGGCCAGATCATAATATCGCAGGTACTGGTGCCTAGTATTTTAACCAGTGTACCCGTTGTTACCCCGGCGCCAACCGCACCCATGTGGGCATCGAACGCGCCAACGGCAACAGCTACATTGGTGGATAAACCTAATTTATCTGCCCATTCTTTCGACAAATTTCCTATTTTTTCTTCAGCCGGATAAGCTTTTTGATACAGGCTATTTCTTACTTTACCAAGTTTTGGTGAGAGTTCATTTAAAAATTCTTCATCAGGCAGTCCGCCCCAACCATCGTTGTACATTGCCTTATGCCCGGCCGCACAAACGCTGCGTTTTATTTTATCAGGATTGGTAACGCCGGTCAACACGGCAGGAATCCAATCACAAATCTCTACAAAACTATAGGCTGTATCAAACACCTCGGGATTTTCTTTTTGCAGATGCAGAATTTTACTCCAGAACCATTCCGATGAATAAACCCCGCCGATTTTTGCCAGATATTCAGGTCTTTGTTTAGCTGCAAGATTTGTGATTTTTTCTGCTTCTGCATATGCTGTGTGGTCTTTCCATAACCAAACCATTGCAGAAGGATTATTTTTAAACTTATTACTAAAACATAATGGCCGGCCATCATAATCTACCGGCATTGGGCTGCTGCCGGTTGTATCGACTCCGATGCCAATTATATTCTCCGGTTTAAATTTAGAATCGTTCTTCCGGGCTTCTTTTATGCCTTCTTTTATAGTGACTTCGATACCTATTACATAATCTGCTGGATTTTGACGGGCTAAATGCGGATTGGCCGGATCAACAATCACTCCGGCTTCACCGGATGGATAATTAAAAACATGGCTGGCAAGTTCTTCACCATTTGAAATATTTACAATTAAAGAACGGCAGGAATTTGTACCAAAATCCAATCCTATTGCGTATGTTGCCATTTTATCCCCAATATGTTATTATTTGACCCCAATTTAGGTATAAAGCATTCTTTTATTTATATAGGGTCAAAACTATAATTAAAAAATCACCGTTTTAAAGTTATATAATATAAAAATATTTTTAAAAAAAAGAAGCCACTTGTTTCTGTAAATTAACCAAAAAACGCCAAAGATACTATTCCAGTCGAACAAAAAATTTCAATTTAATATCGAATATTCTTAATCTTTCAGAAACATTTTACGGAACATCTTACTTTTAAGCCAGGTTATCTGTTTCTCACCCATATTGCCATACAACAATCCAATGACAACCATCGTTGTCCCGACTACCAATGGCAGGGTAAATAATGTATCGAAGAACAGGTAATCCAGGTTGGCGGTAATGGATGGAACCAGGTAAATGAAAGTTGACGCCCAGGCCGGACCTTTACGCTGCACACCAATATAAAACATGGTATAACCGATGGTGGTTGGGAAAATAACCATATACCATATTCCCAGCCAGGCCGGCGTTGATATACCCCACCAGAATTCGGCTGTAAACATTTGCCCGGCAAAAGGTAAAATTACCAAGGCCGTTAAAAGGTAGTTATAAGCATTAAGCCAGAGCGAATCCCAGCCTTCTTTTTTAGTGGCTTTGGCGGTGAGTGTAAAGGCTGACCAAAGCAGGGAAGCAATTAAACAAAGCAATTCACCCAATCCCAGATTAGAAAAATCAATATGCCCCCCGCGCGCAATATTAACCCACAATGCCCCGCTAAAGGCAATTAAAAAACCAATATAAAAGCGGGTGCTTCTGCGGATTTTAAAAAATATAATCTCACCAAAAGCAGTGAAAAACGGATTTAAAGCAACAATGATCGCAGCATTGGTCGGATTGGTATGCGTTAATCCCCAAAAGAAAAAGATATGATAGCTGATCCCGCCAATCGCTACGAGTAATAATAAGTGAAACCAATAAGACCGGTCTCTTAAATCCGGATGATGTTTTCTGTGAAATATAAAAAGCCAGGGCAGCATGATCAGCGCAGAAAGAAAAAATCGTAAAATTACCGTGTTTATGGGATCAATATCATGAACAACATATTTGGCGGCAATAAAACTGCCGCCCCAGGTAAAGGGAATAAGCAGAAAAATGAAAACAAAAAACCGATCAAACCAGCGCATATAATCTATTATCCAATATTAGCAAAGGCGGAAGATAAATGGATAAAGAAAATAATCAAAATTTAAATCTAATATTTTTTGCGGCTCAAAGTATTTCTAACCACCTGAATCTGGTATTAAAATATACCGAATAATCAGAGCCCTTATTTATACTATGAATTGGTAGGTATTTCCTTACTATCAATTACTTTTGCCCATGTTGCAAACCAGCGATGGCCGCAGTATTTGCACTCGAATATATCTTTATACTCCAGCCAGGTATTTAACTTGGTTTCACTGTTCAGGATTTTTTGGTGATTATTTTTCATCTGGTACGTAGTCGTCTTGGTAGTGCCGAAGAATTTTCCAATAAATACGGTGCCCTTACTCTGAGTCGCCCACATTTTACGGCATTTCTTACAACGGTTCTGATGTAATTTTTCTTTTTGATAAGCCATTTGGGCAAACCAGAACACACAGAAAATCGAAGCAATTATAATGCTCTCATAAGGCGGCGTAGTCATTAAAAAAAGAAATATATTCAACACAGTAAAGATTATTAAAATCCAAAATGTAAACAGAATGTACTTATCTTTTAGAAATGTGATATAGGCCAGCCAGGTGACAAGTTTGCTAATTAAAATAAATGGAATTATTAGAATACCTATGGCAATAATCCAGTGTATAATCATAAACGTTATATTTTTTTTCCCAAGATTATCCAACCAATAAAAGAAGTCAAATACCATACCTTTTTGACCGAGGATTTTGTCCATCATCCCTGAATCTGTTGTGGATGGTCCCAGTTGTTTTGTATCACCCGTTTTTACAAAGCCGCGGGTTCCATTAATTTCAATGGCATGCTGCATGGATCCCTTTTTCAGCAACTTTACAATCTCACCTCTGTTAACATAAGCTACACGTTTACCAGCATCTTTAACGGATTGATTTTTCAGAATGAGTAACTTGTTTACGTATGCTGAATCATTATCAGCCGCAGCTAGTACGGAAGATACCCAGCCTTCTCTGTTCTCATATTCTATCCGATACCAGGAACCTTTGGTCTCCTGTATCCAATAATCATCACCAAGAGAGACTTTACCTATAATCTCATTTCCGGCGCCCGGACCGGAACGCACATTGCCATCTCTTATAATTACAAGCTCAGTCCTTGATGCATGGGCAGTACTAATCAAAGCGCTTAGAAAAATCCAGAATCCAATAAATAATACTTTCTTTCCTTTACAATTCAGCATAATAAACGATTTCCTCTTTAGCTCAAGTCCCATGACTAACCGTATTCTACTTGTCAAAATTGATATTTACATATAAAAAACATAATACCGGAGAAATCCGACAAGTGAGACAATTGGAATGGCGATCCACATGATGAGTATTTTAACCACCCATAGAATGCTTTTAACAAGCACATCCGTTCCTTCCGCCGCCATTTGATCATCACCAACTTTTCTGCCGCTTTTATCATAATATTCATTATACGATACAGGGCGATTGGCTGAACTCATATTTTCCTCCCAATCTTCCAGAATGTCATGCCCTTTTTTTAAATCATTAGCGATGATAAGCCAGGCCGGCGCTCGCTGTGACCAGTAATAACCAATCACACCAAATAAAAATAAAAATGCATAAATGGTGTAAAAAACGGAATAATCCGACGCTTCCTCAAAATCCAGCATGGGCAGGCCTTGTTGATACCGCTGATAAATCTGGTAAATGTACCAAAAAGTCGCCAATATTGAAATAATCAAAAGTTTTCCTGATCCGATAAAATAACGTTTCTGCCATTTTTCAATATAATCATAACCCTCTTTAATTCTTGCCCGGGCGCTGTCTGAAATTCCATCTTTCTTTATAGCATGATCCAGGCCATACTTAAAATTTTTAAGCTCATGTTTGTCTTTCGGTATCCCTTTCGGTACAAATGTCCATGCCTTATCAATGATTTCATCCGCCGTATGCGTTTCAATAAAATCACTCAATTTTTAGGTCTCCTTTCATTACTCTTAAAAATTATGTATTAACTTCTGACCATTTTACCTGATACAATTGTTTCTTTTACCGCTTCATTTATCCTTTAATTAAATCGATATCGCGAAATTCCACTTTGAATCCACGAAAACCGCAAAGTATTTGCAATAGATTAATTTTAACCGCCATAGATGATACTTTATCAAATATTAGTTCTGCACTCACTGATGTTCCGGCTACGATTTTTTTATTTGCTGAATCATACTGACTCAATCCTTTTATCGTTTTTAATTGATTGGCGAATTTGACTGCAGAAATAATATATTCATTACCCAGATCATCAAATATTTTAGTCTGATATTGCCAGCCATACGTTATTTCAAAATCTTTATCATCTTCTGATGTATTGGTTATTATAAGATGACAGACCACGCGGCGATTGGATAGAGTACATTCCTTGAGTTCAATACGAAAACCTTCTTCTTCCACAATTCTGGTCGAAGATGGATTGTCATCCGGATTATTTTTACCTTGTTCAGTTTGTACAATATCTGTATTATCAATTGGGCTATCCATTAATTTTCTAACCACATCGTCCTTGATAATATTTACCGATGCTACCGAAAATAATTTTCCTGTTTCAGTAGAAATTAGCCGTGCATTGATCTTTACACTTTCGCCCAAATCGGTTATCGATCCGGTGCAAATGGCATCGACGCCAAGAATCCGACCCAATTCTTTTGCAGAACTTTCATCGATCATACCGCTTAAATTCAAACTGTGTTCATTCATTACTTTATTCAGCATCTGCCGTTCAATTACATCAAACTGATTGGTCATATATAATCGTGTTATCAGCTCTTCTGCAATAAACCGGCCGAATTCAGTAATTTTTCCATCCAGATTGGAAAATTCAATCACTGCTATTTTAGATTTTTGCTGCTGTGACAGGGTTAAAACAATCTGGTCGGTTAAATCCTCCAGTTGCGAATCCAGGGTGGTTGATTTACTTTTTATTACCGTTTGTTGCTGTGAACCGCATGCTGCAATAAATAAAAACATCACAAATAAACTGAACCATTTCATAGTAATTCCTTCATAAAATCTGATGTAATTAAATAAGGATGAATATAAAATTATACTATGTGAAAATATTTCTATATACATCCGTGTTTTTCATTAATATAACAATTAATTTTGAAAATAAAAGTATAAGCTGAATATACTTACCAAAAAATAGTTACTTTTTGGCAGGATAATTTATTTGTTTAAAAAATCCTCATTAGTACATCTATAACGTGTATTATTTATAAACTTGGCCTTAATTCCCCGGGATTCATATTGTTACAGAAATTCTTATTTGTTTTGGAGCAAAAAGTAAGTATATTGCGCGAATTTTCGAAGTCTTCCGGATGGAATATTATTTGCCCGGCAGCTGATTCTGCTGACTGGAATGCCGGGGATGATACCGTACGGGTTTTTCATGAAAAAAATCTGTGCACGCGTCGATGGAGGCGCTTTAAAGCTGGGAAGGATTGGCAATTTACGATTCTAAAGTACAGTATAAAGACGAAAAGGAATTTAAATTAATGATTGGGACCTTAGCTCAGTAAAAAACATAATAAATGTT
>JAFGKZ010000244.1 GCA_016928315.1 Calditrichaceae bacterium | reverse complement strand
ATGAAAATTAAATACAAAATAAAAATTAAGATTAAAAATAAATTTACCCGCCAACCAATCCAACCGGAATATGGGCAAAGGTAATACCTATCAGGAAGCGGTCTATTTCACCAGCGCCGATGAACATTCCCGGTCGGAACCAGCCTATTTTTACAAAAGCGGGATAAATATTTAATCGTGCATTAACCATTTTAGGTCCGCTTATTAAAAGGGAAGTAAGTAAAGAACGATTGCGATCATAAAAGAAACCAATGGATCCATCAAGTTTTGGGGTTAAATAGCGGGATTGGCGCCGTTGATTTTCTTTTAATTTATTTACCACAATACCTGCGCCGAAAGAAATATTATATTCTTCCTTAAAATGATAGCTTAATCCGCCAATGCCATAAATACCATAGTAACAAAAGGCGGAAAAGTTTTCTGTATAAGGAACCTTATAGGTAACCATAAATTGCTGACCAGCATTTTCAAGATGATGATTTGTTGGATTGTAAAGAGGTTGAATCGACCAATCATAAAAAGGCAGGGTTTCAGAGAAAAATCGTTTAACATTATCTGAACTAAATAGTAGAATACTTAACGGATCAAAGATCAGCAGATCTGCTACTGGATCCGGATTGTTGTATTTCCAGCCGCCGTTCTCCATAGCTTCATTGACATAATGATAAAATAAACTGGTCATGGCTGAAGAAATTTTTGGAAAAGGTATATTATGATATTCATACCATTCAGCCATTTTCGCATAAAGCATTCCGCCGCCAATTAAATGATGAAAATAATTTGGAATAAATTGGGATTCGTCCTCATCCAGGCCAATAGGTAATATCTCTTCGCTGACAAACTGTTTCCAGCCATATTCTTTAACTGTATTAATTGGATCAGTAATATTATTCCAAACAACCTTTATACCGTTTTCATATTCTTGTTCAGTTAAATCTTTTGAATGTCCTCCATTCCTGAGTATATCAAAGCTGCCGTTTACCAAAGTTGTTAAGGGATTGAATGATAATTCTGAGCCGTAATCCAGTTCAGGATGGTAAAAGTAGAATTTTTTTTCATTAGTTTGAGCGGATAAAAAATTTATGGTACCAAATAAAAATATTATTAGTGCCAGAGTAATTACAGATTTCATGGTATGAATATAGTTTACAGAGTGGATAAGGGTCAAGAGCTATTAATCTGGAAAGAGACTATATACTATTCTAACCATGCAGTTAAACACGGTTAGAATAGTATAGTTAATTTATTTTTGTGCCCCTCCATGCATGGCTTTCTTAAAAAATTCACCCGGCGCAGTTAACTTGTAAGTATCCCAGGACTCGAACATGTGCGGATGCCATTCCGGATCAAATACCCAGGCCATCCAGCTGATGCCTTTACTTTCCAGGTAATTGATGATGATTGGTCCGTAATGGTTCTCATCAATCACTTCACCCTCCCGCAAACCGAAACCAATTTCTGTAGCGATAATCGGATATTGTCCGGCTGCAAATCCAAAATTTTCTTCCCATTTATCCGGCCAGGGCGGTTTGCGTTTCATAGGATAGGGATGAGTAACATAACCAATACCTTCAGCTCCAATCGGTTCAAAATGCAGCGGAGTTAAATCGTAAGCCCAGTCAAATCCGGCGACCAGTGGGATAACCTTCCGGTCATATGCACGAATCAGATGAATCATCTTTTCATTGATCTCTTTCCATTCTGTCCAGCTCATGCTCCCAAAGCGGCCCTGACCCAAAGCAGGTTCATTAAACAACTCATAAAACGCTATGGTATTATGACCGCGAAAATGCCAGGCGATAGTCTTCCAGAAATTATAGGTTTCGGTTTTAGTTGTGTTGTACATAGGATTCTGAAAAACTTCCATTCCTAGATTTCCAATGGAATGCCAGTCGATGATGATATACATTTCCATTTCGCTGCACCACTCGACAGCCTGTTCCAGTAATTTTATATATTCTCTGGGTGTGCGCTGCCGCCAGGCTGCCGGATGGATGGGGATCCGAACCAGCATGGCTCCCATTTCCTTTATCTTTTCAAAATGTTTTTTATTCCAGTGCCCCTGATCGGCCAGTTTATCCGGATCGGATATGGCCAGTCCGCGAAAAAGAATTGTGTCGCCATTGGCATTGACAAATTTATTGCCGGAAACTGATATAAGTGGAAGCTTTTTTGCCGATTCACTTTTGTAAGGCATAAAAAACTGGGAAGATTTCCACCAATCCTGTACTTTTGGATTTTTTTCTGATTCCTGCGCCGTGCCGGCGGTCAGTATAAATAATAAAAGGATAAAAAAGCTTATCCTTAATCGCATATGCTTCTCCATACACAAAGTGTTGTATTAGTATGATTAAATGTTTGCTGTTAGTTTACAAATATCTGGTTTTATGATCAATGCAAAGTTTTAATTTTAATGTTTGCCGTGATAATGTTTTCTGCAATTGGAAAATTGCTCCGAAATTTATCGCTTATGACCGTTTATCATCAATTGTTTCTATGGATAATACTGTGATTTCTTTCCTGTTGAAGCGATAAGACTCGTGATAATCATTTGTACACAAAGCGTCAATTAATATTTCTGCAGTAACATCGATTTTTTCGCCCTGATGACTTCTTGCGCCGCCGACTGAATAAAAAATTTTATCCGGCAATAATAAACATATCTTTTTCATCGCGTTTACTCCCCTAATTTAAATACTATGTTTTGGCAGAATTCCCTTATTATAAAAAAAATGATTGGGACCTTAGCTCAGTAAAAAACATAATAAATGTT
>JAFGKZ010000243.1 GCA_016928315.1 Calditrichaceae bacterium | reverse complement strand
GGCGCCGCCTGTCACTAATATTGACTTCATTAAAACTCCTTTTTCAAAAAAAAATATATTTAATTCCAGTTAAGTGTTAAATTTATGAAAAAATAAAATCAATGAAAATAAATTGAAACATGACCGGAATATTTTTAGTTTGAATACATAGTATAAAATTAAACAAAACAACAAATTTTATGCACCATAAATCCAAATATACTTTTTTTATTTCACTATTATTATTTGTGTGGTTGATTGTCTTTTTAACGGATAACTCAATTCTATATGCCCAGGGTTTTCACTTCGGCCGCAATAAAGTCCAGTATACCCAATTTGACTGGCAGATTTTAAAAACCGATCATTTTGATATCTACTACTATCCGGAAATGAGGGATATGGCCGAGAAAGGCGCCAAACTTGCCGAAGAAAGTTACGCTGTTCTGGAAACCAAATTCAATTTTTCAGTGACAAAACGGATTCCGCTTATTTTTTATTCATCTCATCTGCATTTTCAGCAAACTAATGTCACACCCGGATTTATCCCGGAGGGCGTGGGCGGATTCTTTGAATTCAGTAAAAACAGAGTGGTAATTCCGGGAAACGGCGACCTGAATCAGTTTAAACATGTAATCCGTCATGAATTGGTACACGTGTTCATGCATCGCAAAATTCTAAATATTTCCAGAAAATATGATACGATGGATATATCCTATCCCCCGCTATGGTTTGTGGAAGGATTGGCTGAATTCTGGTCTTCAAAATGGGATTCCCGCGCGGAAATGGTTTTAAAAGACGCCGTCCTGAATAACTATAACGTTGGATTGGAAAATATCTATATTGTTGAAGGTACATTCACTATGTATAAAATAGGTCAGCATGTGCTGGAATATATTGCTGATCAATATGGGGAAGATAAAATTCTGCGTCTGCTTGATAATTCCTGGAAATTTGACCGGTTTGAAAAATGCTTCCAGTATGTATTAGGCGTCGATTACAAAACTTTTGATCAGGATTATTTGTATCATCTCAAGAAAAAATACTATCCGAAACTCGCCGAAGAAGATTTTAACATCCAAATTGATGAAACAATCGTGCGTAAGGGTTACAATTTTAAACCGGTATATTATGAGCAGGATGGCCGGGATTATGTGGTATTTACAGGTAACCGGACAGGCTATTCTTCAATCTATATGCGGCCCATAGAAGGGCTGGCGCTCAAGGAAAAGGAACATGTAGAAACTTTAGTAGAGGGCGAAGCAACATCTGATTTTGAATCCTTTCACTTATTTGATTCAAAAATTGATGTCACCAAAGACGGCAGGATTGCATTTTCGTCCAAAAGCGGCGAAACAGATGCATTATTTATTTATGATATTAGATCGCATAAGGTTTTATCAAAACATTATTTCGATGATATTGCAGGCATTATTTCCCCGGGTTGGTCTCCCAACGGACGGGATATCGCCTTCAGCGGCCTGAACGTAAACGGATTTAAAGATATTTATATTTTTAACAGTGAAAATGGAAATATACAACAATTAACAAATGATATTTATAATGATCTCGATCCGGTTTGGTCGCCGGATGGAAAACACATAGCCTTTGCTTCGGATCGTACTGAATTTGGTGATGAAGGCTGTGCGAATATTTTCCTTTATACTTTAAAAACACAATCCATTTATTATCTCACTTATGGCCGGCAATCAGATAAAACACCTTCATTTTCACCGGACGGCAATTATCTGGCTTACACATCCGACCGCAGCGGTTCGGAGAATCTTTATCTTATTAAAAATCCCCTGCAAACCATCAATAACAATAAACCTGTGCAAATGCTAAAAATGAGCAGTTATGTGGGTTCCACTTTTGATCCGGCCTGGACACGCTGGGGTGGATTGCTTTACAGCACCTTTGAAAATATGAGTTTTCAGATTCGCCATAGCGCCAATTTTCTTGAAAAGATCGATTCGGCCGAAGTGATCGAAGAAAGAATCATTCCATTCAGACAAAAACACTGGAGCTTGGATAATATCGCCTCAAGCGAAATCGACTCCAGCGTCAATTATGTTAGAAAATATGATCTTGATTTTGCCCAGACCCAGGTATCACAGGACCCTATTTATGGAACAACCGGAGGCGCATTATTTGCCATCAGCGATATGCTGGGAAATGATCAGTACTATTTTGTCATTTATAACAACGCTCAAACATCGGGCGATTTTTGGAAAAGCTTTAATGTTGCCGCCACAAAAGTATCACTGGGAAACCGAATTAATTACGCCATCGGTTTATACCGTTTTGCCGGTTATTATTACAATCCCCAGGACGCCTACTATTACGAAGAATCGGTTGGCGCCCAATTAACGGTAAGCTATCCTTTTTCACATTTCTCACGCCTGGACTATACACAGTTATTTACCTATTCTGATAAAGACTGGTTTGTTGACAAGCGGCGCTACGCTTACCTGACATCCAGTTATTTATCATATGTACATGATAATTCTATCTGGATGCAGACCGGGCCTATCGACGGGCACCGGATAAATATTACGTTTGGTAACACCTATGATTTTGCCTTTTCCGAAGTAAACTATTTAACCGGTTTGATCGATCTGCGAAAATATTTTAGAATCACCACACGATCGGCTTATGCCATCCGGGTGATGTCTATGTTTAATGAAGGCAGGGAAATCCGCCAGTTCTATTTCGGCGGCAGCTGGGATTTGCGCGGTTACCGGCGCTGGTCTCTGCGCGGCAAGCGACTCTTTCTGGTCAGTCAGGAATTTCGTTTTCCAATGGCCGATCTGGTTGGCGTTCGTTTCCCGTTTGGTTCGATCGGTTTAAACGGCATCCGCGGCGCCTTATTTTTTGACGCCGGCAATGCCTGGAACGACAATCTGGAAGAACTGAAAGGAAGTTTTGGTGTCGGTGTCCGCTTCCGTTTTGCCGGATTTCTTGTGTTACGCTGGGATTTAGGACGTAAAACGGATTTTAAGGATATTTCCGGCTATACATTTAATCATTTCTTTTTTGGCTGGGATTTTTAAGTGCGTTATAAATTTAAAAAATATATCGTTTTGATTGTGGCATGCCTGCCGGTCATTTTTACTGGTTGTGGAAAACCATCACTGAAAAATTCAGAAACGCTGCCAAAGCAAATGATATTTACCGAAAATGTTAATTACCAGCGCCAGAATTATATCGCCAGGGATTTTCCAAGTACCCTGAGATTAATCAAAGATAAATCCATCAATGGCGTCGCTACTCCGAATCTTGGTCTTTTTAATAATCATATTTTTATTACGACCCTGACCGGTTATTTATCGATAATTCCAATGGATAATATCGGTAAAAACCGTAAAACCAAATTATCAAAAGGCATGTCCGCTGCCTCGACCTTATATGGTGACAACTTATTTATTCCAATGGTGGAAGGTTCAACCGGTTTACAGGTCTATAATATAAAGTCCGGTAAAATAATTTGGGAACTCAAAGGGCATTACTCACAATCATCGCCCGTTGTCGTAAATGATTTGGTTTATCATGCAGATCATCAGGGTGAAATACTCTGTTTAAATGCCGAAAATGGTCATAAAGAATGGCAGACTAATCTGGATGATCAAATGTATAATAATCTGATATATGTCAATGATCATCTTATTGCGATATCCCAGAATGGACAAATCCAATTCTATGATCCGTCGTTTGGCGTAGTTCACCTGGTTAAGAATATCGATGATTTTGTATACGCACAAGCGATTGCTGTTAATCAATCTTTGTACATCATTTCCTATCATGGCTTGCTTTATGGCTTAAATTTAAAATCGGGTTACCTTTCGCAGCTCGATAATTTCAAGATAAAAGCGTATTCGTCGCTATCAAGCGATGGACAATCGTTATTAATACCTTTAAGCGACGGTACCCTGATATGTCGAAACATTGAAAGCAAAAACAAAACATGGTCAATCAAGCTAAGTGGACCCGTTTCCTGTCCCGTTCTGATAACAAATAATCATGCAATAGCCGCAACATCACAAAAATATTTATATGTTATTGATAAGCATAACGGTAAAATTGTTCAAGAAATCAAAACGGATGGCCGAATGAACGCCCCGCCAATATTTGATGAAAAAAATGTAGTTATTTGTTATGAATATGACAAAATCGCTTTGTACCGTTCAACCGGAGAAAAGAATGGCGCTGTTCAGGATTAATTGTATTTGCCTTGGTTTTCTGGTATTACTCAGCAGTTTCCTATTCGGACAAACTGCATACATCAGCATTCCGGACAGCGGCTCATGGCAGATAACCATTGATGATTCCCTGCAATTTATCACAGATGATACAATAATTGCAATAATGCCGGGAAAGCATAATCTTCTTATCCAGCCTCTAAATAATAAGAACTGGATGACCGGACTGCAATCCCGGGATATTTTTGTTGAGGAGTCCGATACCCTTAGAATAAGACCAATAGTGCCATCATTTAAACGGAGTTATTTACTAACCGATGAAACTCATCAAAGAACAGCATTAAGTTTTACTCATAGGGATAAACCCGGACGACAGAGATACATTAAACCGGCCTTACTTGCCACCGCCGTAGCCGCCAACTGGGCTTCATTTTATATCAAACGCAAGGCGGATGATTATTATGATATTTACAGAGAAACATCCAATTTAAACCGCATGGAAAGATACTATAACCGGGCAGGTGATTACGATGTGTATGCTAATATTATGCTGGGTGTCTCTGCCGCCGCCCTCACCGCTTATTTTTACTACCTGATGACTGATTAATAATTTTATTCAGATGTCCAACATTATTTAATTTTCTAATATTTGTTAGGCAAGAGGTCAAACAATAGTATTATTAAAGATGTTTTTAGTAAGAACTGTAAAGGCAGAAAGAACGTGGTGAGGATTATGAAAATCTATTAAGCACTATATAAAAATCTCTATATCCAGAAAAAAATAAGAATATTTACTGCGTCTGATTGCGTTTCTCAAAGTATGTCCCATAAACGAATTCCTGGAATTTGAAAAAAATGTTTGTCGTAGGTAATCAACACTGATCCGGTTTCAAGTACATGCGCGGCAATCCAGACATCATTTATTGGTATAGGTTTGCCCTGCTTTTTTAATTCCGATTTGATAATTCCAAATATTTCCGATGTCTCATTAGTGGCGGCTAATATTTGTACAGTAGATTTTCCTTTTCCTTGTTCCCACCCTTGAATCCCGTATAAAGCTCACCTAAAACAAAAACTGACATATAAATAATATCCGCATAGTTTATTTCTTCCAGGACGGATTTATCACCTGCTAATAACTTTGCGTATGCATTTGTATCGATAAGTATTTTTCTCATTTCCAGTCTTCTTCATCTTCTATTAAGATCACCGGTATTAGAAATAAATTCCTCATATTCACCGGCGGACCAAACATCACAAAATTCACTAAAATCTTCTTTTCCTCGTTCAGAATTCAATCCCAGGGTTTGTTGTAAAAGTTTTTGTACCGTTTTGTTAATACTTAAACCTTCGCTTTTTGCTTTTTTTTTTAATCATTTTATCCAGATCAGGTTTTAAATTATGTAAAGTTATCGACGACATATTTTAACTCATTTTTTGAATTAAACTGAATCACAATTCAAAGCAACAATTATGATACTTCAATACTATTATTTCATATTAGTAGCCACAACAGTGTAAAGCTTACCGCTATATTGTAATCTGATTTGTCTGAACCTAAAGACAGCTTTCGGTAGGCAGGAATCTAAAGAAAAAACTGGATCCCGTAACGAGTGTGGGATAACATTTTGAAACCATTATTCAAATTAACCAGAATTAAGGTATTCATTATTATTTTCAGGATGTTTATACAAATGGATTTATGATGGTAAGATTTTCTATTTTCTGATTATGCTGCAAATCTTCTGAATACAATATTGTGCAGTTCCCTCTTAGAGCGGCAGAAATTATCAACGAATCATAAAATGTATATTGCCATCGTTCCATTACATCAAGAGCGCGATAATATAATTCTATATCAGGAAATACATCACATAAGGGTTCTAATACAAGATTTAAGTATTTTGCACAATCCGGAAAAGTGACTGGTGACTTGAATTTTCGTAAAGCAACATTCAAAAATTCCTGTATAACCTGGAAGCTAATGATACCTTTTGAGAGTTCCAATGCCCCGGCTATAATATTTTTAGCTATATCACTTTTATTCGGTACACTTTTATCAAATGAATAGACAATAATATTTGTATCGATAAAATATTTATCGCTCATTCAACTGATCCCTGCGGAATTTAGAACCTGCATTCACATAATCCAATTGTTGCATCAGGTTAATATATGAAGAAGCTTTCGTATTTTTACCGATATATTGCCGGAGCCATTGGCGAAAATTGGCATTTAAAGTCGTTTTTTCCCGCCGCGCTTTTTCCCTTGCTTTGCTAATTAAATTCTCATCCGCACTTAGAGTAATATTTTTTAACATGATTAATACCACATATATATTGTACACTATTTTCGCGTAATATAATCCTATAAATTAGTGATGTCAATTCAGTTTAAAATTTTATTTAATAGAAGCATATATTCTCAATCCCGGATCAAGGCCGGGATGACATTGTTTTGCTATTGTGATATGACAAATACGTTATAAACACATATTTATGTCATTCCCGCGGCTTGTCCGCCCATTGGCGGAAGGCGGGAATCTATAGAATTTTCTGGATTCCGCAACAAGTCAGCCAGCAGGCAGATCCGTACCCGCCTCAGGCGGGCATTTGCAACCTTTCGGCGTGATCCGGGGATGACAGAATTAAATTACTAATTTAGAAGAATTTTAAGCTGCATTTTCCGTTTGCAAGGAAAGGATATCCAGAATGCGCACCAGGGATATCCGTGCTTCGCTCATGGCGGCAAACTGCCGGGTAAAGGAGGTTAAATCGGAAAATTTAACGCACTGTTTAAGAAACGGAATTTGGAAATTCATCGCAATTATTATTGAATTTTATAAACTAAAAATAAGATACGGAAAATTTATATTTTATAAAAATGATAAATATTATTTTAGAAACTGGATTCTTGATACAGGATATTCTCGGATTAGATAATTCTTTATGAGGCAAAGTTAACTTTAAATGAAAAACAGTGATTATACAAATTTGTATTATGCATACATTAATCGACCTCTTGGTTCGGGTATTGGATCACCAAATTCTTTAGCTGTATCAATCCAAAGTTGAATAGCTTCTTTAATATTTTGTAAGGCACTATCATAATCACTACCGTGGGCCATGCAACCATTTAATTCAGGCACATCAGCTACAAAAATACCATCCTCTTCATCCCAATGAATTATTATTTCATATTTATACATCATCTTTCCCCAACTTATATTTTAAAATAAGATTTCTAAATTGTTTAATTTGATAGGCTTTAGCTTTATTCCCATCTTTCTGTAAATTAACTTTTTCCTGAATTCCTTCTTTACGATATAAATGATGACTACCCCGAATACGTTCTTCAAATCCTAAAGCTAATAGAAAATTTCTGATATCATTGAAATTTATATTTTTATCAGATTATCCGGATAATATTTTTTCTATTAATTTATTTATCTGAGTCATTATTAGAATTTAATGTTTGTGAATAATTGCTGCAAATATAAAAGAAAAACTACAACCTGAGTATTTATTAAAAAAGCATATTTAAAAAGAAATATTATAAAATTACAGGACGACAAATTGTTGTTGCCCAACCAGAGTACTGTCATTCCTGCGAATGCAGGAAGCCATGACTGAAGACTGGATCCCGGCTCAAGGCCGGGATGACAGGGTATGGATTCCGCATTAATGAGGAATGACAAACAAAACCGGGATGACAGAAGTTTTTTAGTGCAGCATTTATTGTTTGCATGGAAAGGATATTCAGAATCCGACCATGGAAATATGCGCTTCACAAAACGGATACGCCCAAATCGACTTCATATCAGCACATTGATTTATAGCGAAGAAATTGAGCTTACTTAAAAAAGAACCAATGTTTTCTAGCTTTATGATCTAGTATGTAGGGCGCATCCTCTTCCAAAAATTTTTTTAAATCTATTTTACCTTCAATTAGTTTACCGGTACTTTTAAAATATTCATAAACATCTTCATTTAATATCTTCTTTTGTTCTTTCCTGGAATAATCTCTAAAAATATCAAATATTGGATCTAATTTTGGTTTTATGGCGAGGATAAAAATAGTTGTATCAGAAGCCCCCCCCAAACCACGTATAACAGGAAAATCTTTATATAGTTTGCTTATCTCACCAGATGCTGATGGGATAAAACTAGTTAGGCCATGGTATATTATCTGATTGCCTAATATGATTGAAAAAGGGAGATCAAAACAAGGAAAACACTCACCCGTATCTTTATATATCATATCCTTATCAACTGCTATAAGTTGTTCATCCCAATAGTATTTTGAAATGTATTTATCTGATAGAATAAAAAATGGCTTATATTTTTTAAAAAGAGAATCTATTTCTAACGTTTTCTTAATTTCAAAATCTTTATACGAATGATCCCAAAATACAATTTTATATGCACCTTTTTCCTGGGGTATATTTTTCATCTTTTTTTCACATAGTTGGTTTACAAAAAGTAATAAAAAAACAGAT
>JAFGKZ010000016.1 GCA_016928315.1 Calditrichaceae bacterium | reverse complement strand
GGGAAAGCCGCAAGGCAGGGGTGGGTTAACTTCTTACATTAATCTACAAAGCTCTTTATAATAAATTTCGTATTATTCATTTTTTTTATATTAATTACCCTCCCCATTCGCCAGCTAGCGAACACCCCTCCCTGATTATCAGGGAGGGGAAAGCCGCAAGGCAGGGGTGAGTTAGTATAAATATTTACGCCGCCACCGCTTCATCGCTCTCAATCTGACCGTCCAGCAAACGGATAATCCGCTGTGCATGATTGGCGATATCCGGCTCATGCGTAACCAGAATAATCGTATTACCGGCATTATGCAGCTGACGGAAAACATCCATAATTTCCTGTCCGGTTTTGGAGTCCAGGTTGCCGGTTGGTTCATCGGCCAGAATGACTGCCGGATTGTTGACCAGCGCCCGGGCAATGGCCACACGCTGACGTTGACCGCCGGAAAGTTCATTTGGTTTATGATTGATACGATCCAGCAGCCCGACTTTTGCGATGGCCTCTTCTGCCAGTTGTTTTCGCTCTTTGTTTTTAACACCCATATAAACCAGCGGCAGTTCTACATTCTGCAGCACATTGGAACGCGGCAAAAGGTTAAAAGTCTGGAATACAAAACCAATCTTCTGATTGCGGATGGCCGCCAGCTGATCATCATTCAAATTAGAAATATTTTCCTCATCCAGGATATAATCGCCGGATGTCGGCGTATCCAGGCAGCCCAGAATATTCATCAGGGTGGATTTGCCTGAGCCCGATGGACCCATGATGGCAAGGTATTCGTTTTTCTTAATGGAAAGATCGATACAATTCAATGCAGGAACGTTTTCACTCAGCATCTTATAGGTTTTTCCAATATTACGTAATTGCAGGCTCATAATGTTCTCCGGTTATTTATTCTATTCTTTTTAATCCTCCCCATTCGCCCGCTGGCGAACACCCTCCCTGATTTCAGAAAGGAGAAAGCCGCAAGGCAGGGGTGGGTTAACTTCTTACATTAATCTACAAAGCTCTTTATTATAAATTCCGTATTGTTCATTTTTTTCTTTTTCTTTTAATAACCCTCCCCATTCGCCAACTGGCGAACACCCCTCCCTGATTATCAGGGAGGGGAAAGCCGCAAGGCAGGGGTGGGTCAGTTTATTCTCCTAATTGATCGCCAATCCCGGTGGCGGTGTCTCGGCTCCGCCTCCGGTATTTTCAACTTTAACTTCCGTGCCATTATTCAAAAACTGGCTGATAGCCCGGTAATTACCGGTTACAATTTCATCACCCACATCCAGTCCGTTAAGCACTTCGATATGCGTACCGCTTTGTATGCCCGATTCAACCTGTACGGCTTTAACCTTGCTGTCATGGACCACGAATACGATCTGTACAAAACCATCTTTATCCGGGGTATAGGTAATTTTTTCACTGGAATCAGCTTCTGCCGGAACCCCTTGCAACTGGTCAGGCGTACGCACAGCCACGCACTGGATAGGCACGGCCAGGGCGCTGTCACGGATTTCTGTAACGATATCCGAACTGGCGGTCATACCCGGACGCAGACTATTGCCCGGATCGTCGATGGCGATTTTTACCTCAAATTCCGTCTTTTGATCGGTGGTGCCGGAAGCGCTGATTTTGGCGCTGTTGGCCATTTCCGAGACCGTGCCGCGGAAAACCATATCCGGAAGGGCGTCCACTTCAATGGTGGCGCTGTCGCCAAGCTGAATGGAAACAATATCATTTTCGTCCACATCAACCAAAGCTTCCATGCCGGACAAATTGGAAATTACCATAATCACATCCTCCTGGAACTGCGATCCCAGGGCAATTTCACCGACTTCCTTGTTAAGCTGGCTGATAGTTCCAGCCATTGGAGCGTAAATGGTGGTTTTGGACAGATCATCCTGGGCCTGCTTTAGTACGGCTTTGGACTGGGCCACATTTTCCAGCGCTGACTGATAGCGGGCTTTTTCCACCTGGTAAGCCGCATACATCTGATCCATACCAGCCTGGGATTCCAGCTTCTGATTATATAATTCTTTGGTGCGATTAAAATCTTTTTCCGCCTTGAGCATGTTTTCCCTGACCAGGTGGGCATTGGCCTCTACAGCTCGCATATTGGCCTCGGCGCTCTGCACTGCGGCAAGATAACGTTCGCGATCCAACTGAACCAGAAACTCACCTTTTTCCACCCAATCCCCTTCCTTAACTTCCAGCCTGGTAATTTTAGCCGCCACATCGGCGCTGATCTTTACCTGTGTTTTTGGTTGAATGCGTCCGGTAGCGGTAACGGTTTCCACCACGCGTTGTTTATCCACTTTAGCGGTGGTAACAGATACGGCCTCTTCCGAATTACCGCTCATCGATACCATAACCAGTATGACAATGACGACAATCAGAGGCAAACCCATGTATAAAATTTTTTTCTTCTTGGTCAGCTTCATTTGGTTCCTCCATAAAAGATATGATTGATTTTGGCTTTATGGTAATACGGAGAGGAATGGAAAAATGTTACTTATTACTGAATAATTTTAAAGATATTTGATTATATTTAGAGTAATTGCATGAATTTCATCAGTTCAAATAGAATATTACACAACCGATTATATTTATAATTAAATGACTCAGAGGCTCAAAGTTTTTTTTCTCTCCGATAGTAACTCTTCACCAGCAGATCAGTCAGCGCCTCTGTTTTTATATGCCTGAATTTCAAAGGATTTCGCAATTTATCGAATAAAGGAATACCCCCGCCCAGCAATACCGGTATGGTAGTAATAATCAATTCATCGATCAGGTCTTCGGCCAGGAAACTTTGGATTAAAGCACCGCCGTCAATGTATAGATTTTCCATGCCGTCATTTTTAAGCGTATCAATGATCTGTCTCGGTTCAAGATTTAATAGTCCGGCTTTTTCACGATATTTTTCCGGCAGATTTTTCAGCGAGGCGCTGACGACGTAAACCGGTTTGGTATAAATCCAAATATCAAATTTCATAACCGATTCAAAGGTTTTGCGGCCCATAATAACCGCATCGATCCGGTTCATAAATTCACCGAATCCGAAATCGCTGTCATCCGGATTGGGGATTTCCAGCAGCCAGTCAATGCCACCGTCTTTGTCGGCAATATAACCGTCCAGGCTTTGGGCGATATATACAAAGTTTGACATATTCAATCCTTTTTGTTTCTCCTTATAAAATTCTATGGGCAGGCCATACACAAACAGCCAAACGGCCCCGAGCATAAAATAGCCAATACCGCGAAAGGTTATACATCAGAATCCAGAGTTGCGAAGCACCCTGGAACAATATAACCAATAACCATAGACCCTGAAAGGGTTTCACAATGATTAACACCTCTAACCACTCATTACATCAATCCCAGTCATAACACTCATCTATTTCAATATCATATTTACGACATAATCTGAATACGAGCGAATATTTAGGTGCGGATGCTAAATTTAGTCAATTCAATGGTTCGGTTCACTATTTCAAAACAACGATTATCAATTACCTCTATCTAAAGCGATATATATATCCAAAATAGCCACAGGGAACAACAGAATCATTAGAAAGGTTACCAAGGTAATCCTTCCAGGGGAAGGCAAGTCCTAATTCAAAAAAGAAACCTTTGTAATTTAGACTATATGCTATACCTGTTGACCAATAGTCATAATCTGCACCCGGATCACTACCGGCAATTTTACTTGTTAAAAGGTTGATACTATGCTGTACAGTCTCTGAATCATAAAACGCATAACCGATGTTGAGATGAAATTCGTGATAGTCCCTTTGTAAATACATCCCTGTTAATCGAACGCCTTTCCGGCCCCACCAGTAACCTATGCTGGGATGTATAATTTGGATGGAAGTCGTGATCCCCAATTCCGGGTAACAGAGCCGGTCTTTCTCTCCGGCAATGAGATAGCCCGGCACAAGAACCGATAAGATCGTTAATACTGATAATACTAATCTGACTATCTTAAATCTGCTACAACCACTTAGATACATCACAAATTTACCTTTTCGATATCAAATTAAATATTCATTTCCTACCAACCGGGCAAACCTGATAAAACTTCGTATTAAAATATACCCTGATCTTGCTGCAAGCAAGGGAAAAGTGTTTTTAGATGATTTAATCACTTAATTAAAAAAGGCCAGCCTGTTTAAAGTGAAGGGTGATTCAAATCATCCTGATCTAATTCATTTTCTTAAATTGAGTCCAAATAATGCTGAAAATTATAATATCAGTTATTAAAGAATACATACTAAAAATACCAATAAAAAAAGTTGATACATATAATAAACCAATTTTTCTTCTTTTTTATTTAAATATCCTTTGATTAAAAATTCGTTTACATAACGGTGAGCGTTACCCGCGGGTGGGTGGGACGAGACAACGCCATTTTGCCGGAACCAGCTTCCAGCCACGCAAACTGCCTGAAAACGCGGCGACTCCCACCCGTCGGGTGCACGCTGTGTTGGGCTGTGTTCATTTTTCAGATGCACCTTTGTCTTCTTCTTTGCTTGCATTTGCTAGCCCAGATTTAACACGGGATGGCAAAACGAAAAGAAATTCACCAAACGCTAGAACAAAATCAATACATCTTTTTGCATCATCTGATGTGGGTAAAGTCACCTTTTCATCAGCGTGACGTTGATCTTTTGCATCCAACCTAACTTCATGTGCCCATTGCGACATTTCTTGTGTTATTAAATGATCTTCGACTGCTTTGTTAATTCGTGAATAGAGACTACCTTCCCTGTAGAGTTTCACCTTAAGCATTGCATCAACTGAACTAGCAGAAAGCATAACTGACCCTGCTGGTGAGTGTAAACTGTCTATCGCTTGGTTTAGATATGTTCGAGCAGGCTCAGGAACTGCCTCATCAACGACCATTGAATCTGGATAGATTTCTTTTGCCCAGTCACCATCTTTTTTTGAAGATGCTAGAACTACGCCGCCACACCTGCTACACATATAGGCCTTCCACATTCGTGGATTTCTTCAATTATGTGCAGTTGTATTAAATGCGGCTTGAACTTGAAGATTTGGATGGTCGACTCTACAATGGGGACAACGATCTAATTCAAAGATGTTTGCAAGGTAAGGCATAATCAATGACCCTTTTTACTGAACATAAATTTTGCAAGGAACAGCCCAACATATTATTGGATTAACCAAATCCATATTTTGCTTTTTAAAGTTGTCATTTTAATTAAATCATTTTTATTTTTAAATGCAAGCTAAAATTATTGTTTTTTATTGAATTGGCTATGAGCGCTATATGGATGTTAGTCGTGTTATAACACGGAATTAATCTGTATATCACTCTTGTCAATTTGATTCTTGAAATATATAAAAAACTATACAAAATGCTGTCACTAAAGCTATGTTTATTTCATCCCCTGCCAATTGGGTTAAAATAAAAAGGTTAGAATTACTCAACCGGGTGAATGTAAAATATTTTGATATAACGCAAAAATGCCGGCGACTATTATACCGGCATTTTTCAGAGGAGTGCATATAGAAATTTACTTATGCGTTAATTACATTATTCGACATTTTATAGCCGATCTTTAAAAGATATTAAAATATAGGCCGCCTATTTTTTCTTTTAGCTTTACATTAAATAAGAATTAATTAAAATATATTCAATACAGTTTTCACCTCCCTGATATCAGGGAAGGGTCAAGAGTGGGTTACTCAAATTTATAAGTCTTATAAATCCAGTATTCATAAATACTCGAATCGATGATCACCGGCTGCCAGCGGGAACTATATGCGGCTTTAATAACATGTTGCAGGCAGATGTCCGAGCCCGTTGTATTGCTGATTACTTTATGGGTCTTTACTTTACCATTTTTATCAATATGCAGTGAAAGTAAAATTTCTCCTTTGGGATTATTTTCGGTTTTTTCCGGCAGTACTTCCAGAACCTGGCGCGGCATATAGGGCAATCCTTCCAGCTCATCCGGATTAAATATTTTGCCCGGCATAATAAAGTCCTGGACCTGTTCAAATTCAATCGGAATATCATCCAGAAGAGCGATATCATCCGATGGTATCGGGATGGCCGGCCGGCTTGGCTGCGGCGGACGTTTGGCATATTTTTGAACGGTCTGCGGAATCTCGATGACTGTTATCTGGGGATTGGAAATATCCGGCAATATAAATGCACCGGACAGGAATACAGGAAACAGATAGAAGAGAATAATAAGTATAAGTAAACTAACAATTAACGATACTTCCAAACGCTTTGTGTATCCTGCTTTGTAAATATCAATATCTTTAATGGGTGAATTTTTCATAATATGATTAAGCTGATCTCTAAACAAATGTAAATCTGATTCAAATACAAACAAAACAATTTTCAATTTCCTTTTGAATTTAACAGTGCAATTCTTAAGTTTAACCAGATGGTACAGTGGACTAAAACCGGATCACTATCAAAGTTTAAAATGAAATCATCATTATATTATTTAAAATATAACGCTGTAATTCTCTTAATGATTGGATTAAGCCTGACTTTTTGCGCGGCTCCTCAAATCAAAGATATCCAGCCGGATATAATCCCGCAAAAAGCAGATACCGTCAAAACGGTAATGTTAGGCAATGAAAACCTGATTTTAAATTACCCTGATATCATTATACGTAAGAATATCGGCTTACTTACCAATGCCGCCGGCGTTAATTCCAGGCTGGAAAGCAGTATTGATGTTTTCTTTAATCACCCTGAAATTAAGCTGATGGCATTATTCAGTCCGGAACATGGTATTCGTGGCGCCGCTTATGCCGGTGATCTGGTTAATGATGATATGGATGTCCGAACCGGGCTTAGGGTCTACAGTCTATATGGGAAAAATAAAAAACCTCCCATAGAGATGCTGGCTGATCCGGATATCATTTTGATTGATCTGCAGGATACCGGCGTTCGCAGTTATACTTATATCTATTCCATGGCGGAAGTGATGAAGGCGGCAGCTCAATACGGTAAGAAAGTGTTTGTGCTCGACAGGCCGAATCCACTTGGCGGCAGGCAGGTTGAGGGCAATATTCTTGAAAGTGGTTTTGAATCCTTTATCGGCATGTACCCGATTCCCTACCGCTATGGCATGACCATTGGTGAACTGGCCCGATTGTTTAATACTGAATTTGAAATCAACTGCGACCTGACTGTCATCCCGATGAAACACTGGCAACGGGACATGCTCTGGGATGATACCGGACTGCACTGGGTACCAACTTCGCCGCATATTCCGAACGGCTTATCACCATTGTATTCCTGCATCACCGGTCCGCTGGGCGAGCTGCAAACGATATCCAATGGGGTGGGCTATACCAGTCCCTTCGAACTGATCGGAGCGCCCTGGATCGATGCCTATGAATTGGCTGATGCACTAAACAGTCTGAATTTAACCGGTGTCTGTTTCCGACCGGTATTTTATAAACCATACTATGCAGCATTCAACGGGCAAAATTGTCAGGGTGTGCAAATCCATTTAATCGATCCAAAGGAATGTAATTTATTTGTAACCGGTTTACATATCATTCAGACATTGATCAAACTATATCCGGAACAAAATATCTTTGTCAATAAAGATCGTCTGGAAATGTTCAATTATGTGATGGGCTGTGACTGGATTTTACTTGATCTGCAGAATAATATCCCGGTTAATGCCATCCAAAATAAGTGGCAGGATAATTTACAGAAATTTAATTCGATCAGAGAGCAATATTTAATTTACTGATTTAAGGAGCTTCGATGCCGGGCACAAAAGTGAGTGTTATCTTACATCATGACAAGGATAATGATGTTAACTTTGCAAATACTTTAAAATCAATTTATAGTCAGACCTTGTCGGATATCGAGGTACTCATTATAAGCGATCCTGACATTGAATCATCTGAAAAGCTGATTTCCGATATAAATAAGAATCACATACCTACACGGATTATTACAGAATCGAACGACACCCTGGGTGGGTACTTAAATTCGGTTTTTTATTCAATCACCAGTGATTATATCCTTTATATCCACAATCCCGCTGCAACCGTATTATTAAAACAGAGCGCGCTGGATTTGCTCCTGCTGGCCTGTCAGCGAAATGCCGATACGGGTATGGTTTATGCTGATTATGAGCTTCAGGAAAATGACAGGATAAAAGACATTCATTTATTAAAACATCATATCGGCCGGGTGCGTGATAACCAGGATTATGGTTGTGTGTTTCTTTTCTGCCGTGATGCGCTTGAAACCTGCGGCTGGGCGGATGAAGATCTGAAATTCAAAACGTTGTACGATCTGCGTTTGAAACTGGCAGAAAAATATAAACTCATCCATGTAGCTAATCGCTATGCCGGATCGCTATATCGGATTATGTCCGAAGGCCTGGCCCATAATGTATTTGATTATTTGCTCGCCGGACGCGAGAGTCAGGTTGAAGCAGAGAAAGTACTGACCGAACATTTGAAAAGAATCAACGCTTATTTAAAACCGGGATCCAATTACCATCCCCGGCCTGAAATAGAGACAGAGAATGAATTAATCGCCTCTGTCATCATTCCTGTAAATAACCGGCCGGAGTTTATCGGGACGGCCATCGAAAGCGTGCAGACACAAACGGTTCAGCAGATCGAAGTGATTGTTGTGGTCAATGGCGGACCGGATGATCCCACGGCTAATGAGGTCAGACGGTATATGCCCGGTGGCGATAAATATGATGCCAGTAAACCGGCCGTACAATTACTGGTTCATGATATTAACAATCTTGGATTGTGTTTAAACATGGGCGCTCAGGCTGCAAAGGGCACCTACTATGTTCAGCTGGATTCGGACGACCGCTTAAAACCGGACGCCGTTGAGAAAATTTTAAAAGTTTACAACAGCGATCCTAAAATTGGCATGGTCATCGGCTCCTATGAAGTCTGGAGGAAAGACGACGCTGGAAATTATTCGCGGATGGAAGAGCTGCCGGTTGTGACTCACGATGAATGGACGGAAGAGAATGGCCGTAATAATTTACTGCGCATCAATGGCGCCGGGGCTCCCCGTTCCTTGCCAATCGCATTGATAAGACAAATCGGATTTAGTGTAAATGATGAACCGTATGCCCGTAATTACGGCGAGGATTACAATATGGTTCTGGAAGTGAGCGAACGATACCGGATCGGCCGTGTCTGGGATGCTATTTATGAAGTCGTCCGTCATGCCGGCGGCACCGATCATAGCATCGACCAGCAGACCATTGACCGCAATGATGAAGCTAAGGATTATGTGCGGTTACAGGCCATTCAAAGACGAATAAAATTGAATATTAAATAAAAAAATACTTCAAGTTGATAGGAAGATGAGAAGTATGAAAATATTTCGATTACACATCCCCTATCCCCTTCTCTAATAAAATAGAGTGGGCACAATATTTTATGTAAATTGAATAACTTATTCCTTCCCTATTAGTTAGGGAAGGTGGTCCCGACTTGTCGGGATCGGATGGGTAAGACATAACAAAACAAATTGATAAAATATGAAACAAGAGAATAAATACACAGATAATAACTTCCTTCTCATCGGCATTGACGGCGGAGCGACCAAAGTAAGCGGCTGGCAGATTAGTGTAAATGAAAAGGACGAATCGTTTCTACTTGGACAAAATAATGCTGAACGATCCTATATCGATATTCCCGGATTTATTCCAGACTTCAAACCGATTGAACTGGTAAAACAACTTGCTGAAAAGGAAGCAGCTCAGATAAATCCTACAGACGATGAAGAGCAGCAGGCCGCCGTTTATGTTGAAGCCTGTGCGCAGGTTATCGAAGAGCTTATTGCAAAATGTGATAATAATAGAATACTTATAGGGCTTGGCATGCCTGGATTAAAAACGGAAAACAAACGCGGTATTGCCATGATCGCCAACGGCCCAAGAATGATTAAATTCTCAGACCAGCTTGAACGGCGGCTGCAAATTCGCGAAATCGATATTATTCAACCCATTCAGAAACTGGGCAGCGATGCGGATTACTGCGGGATTGGCGAAAATTATTCATCCAACGGTTTACTTTGCGATGTTGAAAACGGCTATTATCTGGGCGGCGGCACCGGCGCGGCTGACGCCATGAAATTAAACGGACAATTGATCCCGTTTGATGAAGCCAAAGAATGGATTGCTAAAACATGGGAAATGAAAAATGCAGATGGCAAATCAATGGAACAGTTTGCATCATCAAGGGGAATGCGAAACATTTACGCTGAGTTATCCGGAAGAGATATCACTGAATTGCATGATCAGCAAATATATCCCCCGCAGATTGCTGAAATGGCAAAAGACCTAGACACGGCTGCGAAAAAAACTTTAGATTTGATTGCTGAAAACCTGGCCTTCTTATTATATGAACGAATCAGTACATTATTCTCTGGTTGGCAGGATTTATTCTCATTCCTGAATCCGAATAAACCTAAATTAATAAAAGATCATCCATACTGGAATCAGGTTTTTGACCGGATTATTATTGGTCAGCGTCTGGGTGATTTATTCGCATCCGCCGCAGGTTCCGTGGTTTTAAAAAAACCGGTTTTAAGAAAATTAGATGAACTCATTCAACAATCAAATGCATTAACTGATGAAGCAAAGAAGCACTATAAAAATTTGAATGCCATGCTTCAGATATCAAAATTAAGAGCGGCGCCGGCCCTCGGCGCAGGCATTGATGCCTATTTAAACCGGAAAAAGTAAGGATAATTTTGTGTTGACTCCCGGGATCATTCCAAATAAAGAGCCTAAAATCAGGGTTGGGATTGTTCTGCCTGAAGATGAATATACATCCGTAACGGCAAAAACGCCTGCTGATATAGATTATCAACTGGAATACAGCGGTAAAACTCTGCCGATGGCCCGCGCTTGTGAACTGCTGATAAAAATTGAAGCGGGCAAATTGGCGCTGCATACGCCGGAAAAGATATTTAAAGCAAACCAGGATATAAAAATATACCCGATTCTGGAATTGCAAATACCGCAACCGGAATCCGGATTATTATTAAAGAATATCATCAGCGGCCGCAGTTTTCACTGGAAGAAAAATATCGATATCAATTTACCCGGTACTGTGATTGTCAGAATTCATGAATCCCACCTCATAGTGATCAATGAACTGCCACTGGAACAGTATATCATGTGTGTGGCAACATCGGAGATGAGCGCCAAATGCCCGTCGGAGCTGATTAAGGCGCAGACCATTGCCGCAAGATCCTGGCTGCTGGCTAATATTGAGCAGAAACACCGTGATCTTGAAATGGATGTCTGCAACGATGACTGCTGCCAGCGTTACCAGGGCAGTACCTTTCTTAACGATCAATCCATCCGGGGCGCCAGGGATACTTTCGGTCAGATATTGATGAGTAATGAAAAAATTTGCGACGCCCGTTATTCCAAAAATTGCGGCGGGGTCACTGAAGCGTTCGAAACCATCTGGCCCGGCGTAAAGCACAACTACACAGTGGTAAAAGCAGATTCAAGTGACGATCCGATGGAATGGAATCCGCCGTTATCCGAGGATAACAATTTCAAACGCTGGGTGAAATCGAATCCAATCGCTTATTGCAGCCCCTGGACTGTTCCCGAAAACGAATTGAATCAGTATCTTGGTAATGTCGATGAAAAAGGCGCCTATTTCCGCTGGGATATTCGGGTGAAACAGCAAGAATTGCTGGATCATATTAATCAATTACATTCCATAGACGCTAAAGCCATTGTAAATCTGGAGATACTAAATCGCGGCGGGTCGGGCAGAGCTAATCGACTGGCCGTTGAATATATCAATACAAATGAAGAGCGCCAGATTTTATTATTGCAAAGTGAATATTCCATCCGGCAATCACTGTATCCAAAATTTTTATATAGTTCAGCGATTATCATTACGCCGAAGATGGGCAAACAAAATATCCCTGTGTCTTTTCAATATCATGGAGCCGGCTGGGGCCATGGTGTGGGACTTTGTCAGATTGGGGCATTAGGCATGGCGCTGAAAGGATTTGAAGCCGAGCAAATTTTAGCGCACTACTATCCCGGTAGTGTCATTGAGAAAATATATTGAGGTTGGGCAATAATTAAGATTATGAATAAGAATAAGATTAAGACAAAGGATATAAAAATCTGAAAAAGGAAAATCGATCGGCCTGGCTTTGGGTTCCATCCCTTTATTTTACTGAGGGATTACCCTATGTTATCGTGATGACTGTTTCGGTTATCATGTACAAACGTATGGAAATTTCCAACACCGATATCGCTCTTTTTACCAGCTGGCTTTACCTGCCGTGGGTCATTAAGCCCATCTGGAGCCCGATTGTTGATATTATTAAAACAAAACGGTTTTGGATTATATCCATGCAACTGCTGATTGGATTAGCGCTTATAGGAATTGCGCTGACTACACATCTTCCAATTTTCTTTATGGTTACTCTTTTCTTCTTCTGGATAGTTGCCTTCGCTTCGGCTACCCATGATATCGCCGCAGACGGATTTTACATGCTCGGTCTTGATCAGCATGATCAGGCCTGGTTTGTCGGTGTGCGTTCAACTTTTTACCGTATTGCTATGATCACCGGTTCGGGTTTGCTGGTTAGTGTTGCCGGTTACATGGAAACATTCACAAATAGCGTATCCCTGGCCTGGTCAATCTATTTTCTTTTAGCGGCCGGTATTCTGATTTCTTTTTCCCTGTACCATAAACTTATCCTGCCCTTTCCAGATTCCGATGAGGGCCGGTTAATCCAAAATGCCTCTGATATATATAAAGAATTCGTAAAATTAATTAAAGATTTTTTCAAAAAAGATAAAATCGTCCTCAGCGTTACGTTTCTGCTGTTTTACCGTTTTGGCGAAGCGCAACTTGTTAAACTGGTTTCACCTTTTTTACTGGATAGCCGGGAAGCAGGCGGTATGTTTCTTTCCACCTCGGATGTTGGTTTTATCTATGGAACGGTTGGCTTAATTCTTTTAAGCGCCGGGGGTATTTTAGGCGGTTTTCTGACCGCAAAAAATGGATTAAAATTCTGGCTGTTCCCCATGGCAATTGCCATGAACTTACCCAATGCCGTTTATGTGTATTTATCCTATTTCCAACCCGAACCATTCTGGATTGTGATCAGCTGCGTAGGCATAGAACAGTTCGGATATGGTTTTGGATTTACGGCTTATATGCTGTTTATGATCATGATTTCCGAAGGTAAACATAAGACGGCACACTTTGCTATAACAACCGGTTTTATGGCTTTAGGTATGATGCTGCCGGGCATGTTCAGCGGCTGGCTGCAGGAACAAATCGGATACCAGTACTTTTTTATCTGGGTACTGCTCGCTACTATCCCGGGATTTATATTATTGCCCTTTCTACCCATCGATAAGAACTTTGGTAAAAAAAAATAAAAAATACTTATCACTCCAAATTATCACGCAAAGGCACAAAGGACACTAAGTTATTTCTAACTCATTCTTTGTGAATTTCGTGAACTTTGTGTGAAAATAGTAAAATTTAATTTTACATTTTATTTTTCAATCATTACATTCCTAATTATAAAACCTTTTTTATTCACAAAAATCAGGATTTTATTATGAGCCCAAAAGATATATCCCGGCGTAAATTTATTAAAAATCTTGGCGGGGGCGTTGTAGGAGCGGGCGTAGCTATCCAAACGCTGTCCGCTAAAACGCGAAAAGAAAGCAAACCACCTTCAAAAAGCGATTCGGCGGTTGCGCTTACATTTACCGTTAATAAAAAACCAATCACTTTGCTGGTTGAACCGGAATCTACCCTTGCCGATGTACTGCGAAATGATCTGAAACTCACAGGTACAAAAGTAGTCTGCAATCATGGTGAGTGCGGGGCCTGCACCGTTCTGCTCGATGGCCGGGCTGTCTATTCCTGCCACATGCTGGCGCTGGACGCTCAGGGCAAATCGGTAACGACCATTGAAGGATTGATGGACGGCGAAAAACTGCATCCTGTTCAGGAAGCCTTTGTTGAACATGACGGTTTACAATGCGGTTTCTGCACACCGGGACAGGTTATGGCGGCTGAAGCAATCCTTATAAAAAATCCCAAACCAGGCAAAGAGGAAATCATCGAAGGGATGTCCGGAAATTTGTGCCGCTGTGCCGCTTATCCCAATATTTTAAAATCAGCTGTTGCTGCCGCTGAAAAACTTAACAAATCATAAAAAGGTCAGGAGTTATTATGGCCGAATCTAAATATGTAAAATCAAAAATATTTTTTGAGGAAGAATTCGAAGAAAAGCTGGCTGAAGTACCAACTGATCCCAAAGGCCCCTGGCCTGCCAATGACAATTTGAAGATTATTGGCAAACCGGTTTCACGGATCGATGGTTACGATAAAGTCAGTGGTACGGCCGTGTACACATTTGATATCAATCTGCCCAGAATGGCTCAGGCAAGAATATTACGATCCGCTGTTCCTCATGCTAAAATTAAAAAAATAGATACGGGTAAAGCGGAAAGCCTGCCCGGCGTTTTGGGTATTCTATCCTCAAATAATGCTCAGGAAATTAAATGGTTTAATACCAGTTCTCTTTTTGATACGCATTTACGCTATCAGGGCGATGAGATTGCCTGTGTGGTTGCGGAATCTGAAGCTATTGCATTGAAGGCTCTGAAACTGATTAAAATTGAGTTTGATGAGTTACCTTTTACCGTGGATGCAAAAGAAGCCATGGGCGAAAAAGCGCCAAAAATTTACGATGAGGGTAATATCCAGGGCGGCAAACCATTTGAATATGCCAGGGGCGATGTTGATAAGGCTTTTCAGGAAGCCGATGCAATCGTAGAAGACACATTTGATACTCAGGTTGCCATTCACAATCCGACTGAAGTGCATTGCAGTGTTGTCAACTGGGATGGTGATGATTTAACTGTTTGGGATTCAACCCAGGCTATTTATGGCGTGCGCGACACAGTGGCCGATGCATTGAAAATGCCTGCCAGCAAAGTGCGCATTATTAAAAAATATATGGGCGGCGGATTCGGCAGTAAGCTGGAATGCGGTAAATATACCGTGATGGCTGCCCTCCTTGCCCGGAAAATTGGCCGGCCGGTAAGGATTGTTGTGGACCGCAAAGAGATGAACCTGGCCGTAGGCAATCGCCCCAATTCGGTGCAAAAATTAAAACTGGCTGCCAGCAAAGATGGGACGTTAACAGCCATATCGCATTATTCTTATGGCGCAATCGGCGGATACGAAGGCGGCGCCGGCTGCAGCTGGCCGGCCCGGCAAATGTACAAATGTGATAACGTAAAAGTGGAAGAATATTCCGTCTTCACCAATACCGGACCAACCAGGCCATTCCGCGCGCCCGGTTATCCACAGGGTATTTTCGCACTGGATTCGGCTATCGATATGCTGGCGGAAAAAATCCGGATGAATCCGCTTGAATTCCGGATGAAGAATAATGCTGAAAAGCATCCTATGTGGAATGCGCCGTTCACTTCCAAATTATTAAAAGAAGCTTATGAACAAGGCGCAAAAGCGATCGGTTGGGACAAAAGAAACAATCAGCCCGGCGCTGATAAAGGTCCCGTTAAAAAAGGCATGGGCATGGCCTCGCAGATCTGGTGGGGCGGCGGCGGTCCGCCATCGCATGCTGTTCTTAAATTGAACCGCGATGGCAGCGCCAGAGTGATTGCCGGAACCCAGGATCTGGGAACAGGCACCTACACCTTCATGGCTCAGATTGTACATGAAGTTTTAGATATTCCTATGGATAAAATTGAAGTTATTCTGGGCGATACGGCCGTAGGTCCATACTGTCCATCCAGTGGAGGCAGTACAACGGCTCCATCGGTTAGTCCGGCCGTTCGCGACGCCGCGGAAAATATGAAAATCAAACTTCTCGAAGCGGCAGCGGCCCAACTGGAATCAGAAAAAAAGAATCTGGTATATGTAAATGGATTAATTTCAGATACAAGCAATCCTGAAAAGAAAATAGACATTCCCGGCTTGATGGGAAAAATGGGCGAGCAAACAATCACTACAACCGGTTCAAGGGAGGCCAATCCGGAAGGTTATATTACCCAGACATTTGGCGCCCAGTTTGCAAAGGTTGAAGTGGATACGCTGACCGGTAAAATCAAAGTAAATAAAATCGTGGCTGCCCATGATATCGGCCGCGTATTAAATCGTAAAACACTGGACAATCAGTTTCATGGCGGTATTATGCAGGGATTGAGTTATGCGCTTATGGAAGAACAAATTGTGGATATTAACACCGGAAAAGTAGTCAATACAAATTTACATGATTATAAAATACCTATCATTGCAGACATACCGGAAATTGAAGTCATTATCGTAAGCGAAGCGGATCCTATGAACAGCAATACCGGTGTAAAAGGCTGCGGTGAGCCGGCGATAATTCCTACGGCCGCTGCCATTGCCAATGCCGTGTATAACGCAATCGGAGTGCGCATTAAAAGTCTGCCGATGACGCCGGACAAAGTATTGATGGCTTTAAACCAGGCATGAAACGGGAGTAAAAACTATGCAATTTTCATATATACAACCCACATCCATTGAAGAAGTTTTTAAATTGGGCAGCGCTGCTCCGCTTTATGCAGGCGGCACAGATTTAATCGGATTGATGAAAGATGATATCATTAAAACGGATAAAGTAATTAATATAAAAAAATTAAAAGGTTTGGATAAAATTGAGGACAAAGGAAATAAAGGAATTGAAATCGGACCCTTGGTAAAGATTGCAGACCTGATTGAAAATGAAACCATACAGGAAAAATGCCCCCTGCTTGTCCAGACAGCTAAAGAGATTGCCTCGCCCCAGCTGCGTAATATGGGAACGGTTGGCGGTAATATTTGCCAACGGCCGCGCTGCTGGTATTATCGCGGTGATTTTGACTGCATCCGTAAGGGCGGCGACACCTGTTATGCTGTTGGGGGTGAAAATAAATATCACTGTATTATCGGAGGAGGTCCGTGTTTTATTGTTCATCCATCTGATTTGGCTGTAGCACTATTAGCATTGGATGCAAAAATTGAAATCACATCTGAAAATGGACAAAAAACTGTACCGGTTAATGATTTTTTTATCCTGCCGGAAGACGATGAGACCAAAGAAAATATTTTAGAACCGGGTGAAATTGTCACAAAAATAATATTACCTGAACAAGCTAAAGGATTTAAAACAACTTACATCAAATTCAAAGAACGGTCTTCATGGGATTTTGCCGTAGTAAGCGTAGCGGCTGTTCTAAAAACCGATGGCAATATGATTAAAAACGGTAAGCTTGCCTTTGGCGGCGTGGCTCCCCATCCCTGGATGGAAGCAGAAATCAATCAAAAATTAACCGGATTAAATACGGATGAAGCATCGGTAGATGCCTTCACTTCATCTCTTTTTCATAACGCTGAACCAATGGAAAAGAATGAATATAAGGTAATTCTGGCCAGAAATCTGGTGAAGAGAATTATTGATAACTTAGCATAAAGTCAGTTAAAATAATTGTAATTTCATTCCATTTTAGAACACCTGACTCAAATTATAGATTTTAGGTGAAATAAGTGTGGGTTAGAATCAACTTTCCTACCCTACTCAGATGATATCCTAAGTATATGTATTGATAATCATCGTAGTATCTTTTTTAATAAATTTTAAGTATCGTTCAAGAAAATCAATGAATTTATATTATTGGGATTTTCAGATTATTTCTGTCATAATTATAAATATTTCCTTATATTAAATTGAAATAATTCAACACAAAATTTTTGAATCCAAAGGAAAAATCAAATGTTAACATGTAAAACTCAAAAGATAAGCATGGTTATTTTTGTAATTATTTTATCATTAGCGGTTCTCGGTTTATGCCAGCAATCACCATCAATTGAATTGATTGAAAACTATAACAGCTGGGGTTGGGATACCACATATGTGATGACAAATGATCTCATCACACTCTCCACCGTGCCTGATATAGGCGCACGCATTATGGAATATAATCTTAATGAGCATCCATCAATTTATGTTAATGAAAACGAATTTGGAAATACATATACACCATCCTCTTCGGGATTTTTTTATCCAAATTTTGGAGGATTTAAAAACTGGCCGGCCCCGCAAGCAGAATGGGATGGCAGCCAATGGCCGCCGCCGCCAACATTGGATTACGGACATTATGAGGCTGTTACCGATACCTCAATTGATTCTGTCAGCCTGACTGTAACAAGTCCTATCGAACAATGGCGTGCACCCGATATACAGTTTCAAAGACGTACCACAATTTATAAAAATTCCAGCCGTGTAAAGGTGGAACAAACAATTATTAATACAGGCTCATCAGCAAAGCAATGGAGTGTCTGGGATATTACACAGTCCATTACCCAGCACGGAACCTCTGCTGATTATGATAATTTTTGGGTCTATTTTCCTATTAATCCCGAAAGCCAGTATGGTGAAAGTGGTGTTGAAACCGGCGGTGCGTCTGATGCCTGGGTTGGAGAGGTTGCTCCCGGTATTTACGGCGTTAAGTACAAACCGGATCAATTAAAACTATTTGCTGATCCTCATTTGGGCTGGATATGTTATGTTGATGAACTGGAAGGATATGCTTACGCCAAAACCTTCCCAGTTTTTGAAGGCGCGGATTACCCGGATGACGGCGCAAGAATTGCCGTTTGGGTACAAAACTCACCAAAATACATGGAAGTGGAAGTGATGAGTCCGATTGTAGATTTGCCCGCAAGCGGCGGAAGTTATACGTTCACGGAAGACTGGTGGGCAGCAAAAGTGGACGGACCCATTATTTCTGTAACCAATGCCGGAGCTGTTAAATCATTTCAATATGATTTTGAAACTGATCACTTTACAGGTGAATTCGGCGTATTCCATGCAGGATCAGCACAATTGGAATTCACTGATAGCCTCGGAATTGTGTTAGACAGTAGTTCAATCTACAGTGTTACTCCTCTTGAAACATTCACGCTTAATGATTCAACCACTGTTCCGGAAAACGCGGATTCAGTTCGTATCATTCTCAAAAATAGTGACGGAAACGAAATTGGAATTCTTGCATCTGAATCCCTGCAAAAAATGACTACAGGAATAGATATAAAAAAAAACTCTAATCCGATAAATATGCTTCTAAACCAAAACTATCCCAATCCCTTCAATCCATCAACCACAATCCGATATTCTGTTAAGACGCAAAATCTTGTTGAGACGCAAAATCTTGCGTCTCAACAAATCGAATTATCTATCTATAATTTACTGGGCCAAAAGGTAGCAACCTTGGTTAATACAAAACAACCGGCAGGCAGTTATGAGGTAGTATGGAATGCCAGTGGATTTGCTTCAGGAATATATCTGTATAAGCTGACAGGTGATAACGGATTTACCGAAACCAAAAAACTCGTTTTACTTAAATAAATTCAGCCGGGTGATTAAAATCATAGGTATTCAATTATCTAAGTTTTAGTTTCTTTGCATCCTGTTTTGAGATTATAGAAAATAGTTACTTATAAGTGTATTTCAGCATAGAAATACATTTAATTATTTTTTTTTGATATATCAATTTCATAAGGGAGGCGCCCAAAATGCGAATTATAAAGATTTTAATAATTCCGTCAGTATTCTTTTTCGTGACCATTTTATCCGCCCAAACCACAAAATTATTCTGGGCAGATCAAACATACGGAAAAATTCAAAGCGCAAAACTGGATGGAACAGAGAAGAGCGATTTAATTACCGAATTGAATCAACCTATTGGCCTTGCAATTGATACAGAAAGCTCACCAAATAAGTTGTACTTTTGTGAAAGAGGTGATTCCAAAATTTATAGAGCTAATCTTGACGGAAGTGATACGGTAGCAGTAATAACAGGCATTACTGGCATCTATGATATTGAGCTGGATCTTGTTAATCGAAAAATTTATTGGGTTCGAGATACTTATGCTGATGATGCTGTTCAGCGTGCTGACATGGATGGTTTGAATTCTAATATAGAAGATATGTACACGTCTACATCAACATCATATGACTTTTTAGGCGTCGGATTGGATGTTACTAATAGCAAGGTTTACTGGGTTCAGAGAAATAATGGCTGTAGCGATAAAATTTCATCTATGAATTTTGATAAAACCGGTCATACCTATGTAATTACCCATCCCGCTAATTCCCTGCTCGGTCCCTGGGATATTGATATAGTCGGCAATAAAATATACTGGAGTGACTGTGGACTAAGTGAAGATATTATTTATAAAGCAAATCTGGATGGATCAAACATTGATACAGTACTGAAGGATGTGGATTGCCAGTATTTTGTAATTGATCCAGCAACAGACAAAATATATTTCGCAGATAATTCTTTAATACAATGTGCCAATCTGGATGGAACCGGTCGTGATACAGTTGTAACCGGTGTGGGAGGCTTTGTAATGGGAATCGGTATTTCACATAACGCGCCAACCGATATTACTGAGAACAAGGTACCATTGGAATCATTCCATTTATATCAAAATTATCCCAATCCCTTCAATCCATCAACCACAATCCGGTATTCTGTAGGGGCACAGAATTCTGTTGAGACGCAAAATTTTGCGTCTCAACAGGTCGAACTATCCATCTATAATTTACTGGGCCAAAAGGTAGCAACCTTGGTTAATACAAAACAACCGGCAGGAGATTACAAGGTGGAATGGGACGCCAGTAATATCCCCTCAGGTGTGTATTTTTATAAACTGGAAACAGATAACGGATTTTCCCAAACAAAAAAACTTATGCTGATCAAGTAATAACTCCCAGCCCCGATTTATAGGGGCTTTTTATTTATAGTACAATTCTAATCTGTCTAAGATTATAGCTAACATTGCCAGTTGTTTGTCAATTTCTATAATTTTGTTATATTTATCACAACTACCTTTGATAATTATCCAGAATTTTATATATGAAAAACAGACAATACTTATTTTTATTTGCTTTACTGTTTCTATTTCTATTTGTAATAAATTTGAATGCCCAGGTAGTGATCCATAAAAATCTGAATATCGAAGACGGTTTGGTGTACTCACAGGTACTGTTTATTCACGAAGATCAGCAGGGATACATGTGGTTCGGCACATCCAGCGGTATTTCACGCTGGGATGGCATTTCCTTTAAAAATTTTATTCTGCCTGAGGATTTATCTGATAACAATTGCAAATGGATTGCGGAATTCCCTAATGGCACTTTATTTTTTTCTACCCGCAAAGGCATTGTTGAATATAAGAATGACAAATTCACTAAAATTCCAAATACGCCTCCTCAGTTAAATCATTGGATTCACAGTATGATGGTTTCCGATGATAACCGATTATTTATTGCTGCGGATACATCCGGATTGTGGATTTATGATGGCCAATCATTTTCTAATATCAGTTCCAAAAATGGATTACCTTCTAACAGCGTTCAGGCTCTGGCAAAGGGCTCAAAAGGACAGATGTATATCGGATTAACAGCTAACACAATATTTGAATATCAAAATCTAAAATTATTTCCCATTAATTTAAAAGGCATTCCAGACGACATTGAGGTATCCTTTCTTTACGAAGATGAACGCCAGGCTTTATGGATCGGTACTCAAAATGATGGTGTTTATATATATGACAAAGGCAATATTAAACGACTGAGTACTAAAAATGGATTACCCGGATCAACCATAACCCAAATTACTTCCGGAGAATCTAACCAGGTATTTGTTGCCACCGATCATGGTCTGGCTATTGTGGAGAATTACCGGCCGGTATTGGTTTTAAATGAAAAGAACGGTTTATCCAATAACTGGGTTTGGTTTGTAAATCATGATCGTAACGGTATTTTCTATATCGGATCTGACGGCGGCGGTGTGGATATCTATCGTCCCGGATTATTTCAAACCCTTAATACGGATTGCGGTCTTCCCGATAATACGGTGTGGGCTATTTGTGAAACACAGGATCATGACTTTTACTTCGGCACTGATTTGGGATTGGCAAAATATGGTAAAAATGATATTCAAATTATTGATAAATCATCCGGTTTGAGTGATGATATGATTTTGTGCCTTTATGAAGCCTCTGACGGGAAAATATATGCCGGGACCAATGAGCAGGGCGTGGATGTCATCGATCAGGCAAAAATCAGCAATATAAATTCGAAGCAGGGATTGAAAGGCCCCTCGGTCTGGACGATTAATGAAGATTCCAACGGCTTGATTTATTTCGGCACTTACGATGCGGGTGTCCATGTTTGGGATGGCCGGAAGATAGTTGATATCATAAATATTAAGGATGGACTGACCAGTGATGCTATCGTCTCATCCTACCGAAGTGCGGATGGATCACTCTATTTTGGCGCTGATGGCGGTGGTGCATTCCGCGTAAGAAATGGAAAAGTCGATTCCCTACTTTTAAAAGGTAATACCGTCTGGTCCTTTCATGAAGATATGAAGGGTAATTTTTATTTTGGCACCAATGACCGGGGTATGATCTATTTTCGTGATGGTAAATGGGATACACTAAGTATCAACGACGGACTTTCCCATAATAGTATTCTGGGCATTCTTGAAGATGATCAGGGGAAATTTTACCTGACTGCCGATAATGGTTTAAATATTGTAGAATTTAAGGAAAATGAATTTCACATCAGAAAGATGGGAAAAAGCGATGGTTTAGCCAGCAATGAATGTAATATGGGCGCCTATTATAAAGACAGCCAGGGCTATTTATGGTTTGGAACCGTTAAGGGCATAAGTCGATTTGATCCGAACTTATGTACTCCCAATACAAATCCTCCCATTTTGCATTTAAACCGTTTTCAGCTTTTCGACCAGGACCTGCCTGTTAAGGATAAAGATAAGCAATGGAATTTCAAATACAATGAGAACTATTTTAAATTTGCATTTATCGGTATCGATTTATGTGCACCGCACAAGGTAAAATATAAGTACCGGTTATCGGGAATCGATAAAGACTGGATTCAGACGAATAATCCAACCGTTCAATATACGAGTCTTAATGACAAAGACTATATTTTTGAGGTTATGGCCGGAAATGAATGGGGATACTGGAGTAAGCCTGCTCAATTATCATTTGCTATAACCCCGCCCGTCTGGGAACGATGGTGGTTTATTTTAATATCTTTTTTGATTGTTATATCGCCCGTTATTGTTGTCATTAGGCTAAGGATGCATAAAATGCTGGCCCTTGAAAGGTTACGGGCTAAAATTGCCGCCGATCTGCATGACGACATCGGCGCCGGACTTTCAGAAATAAATATCCTGAGCGCCGTTGCTGTGGCCAAGACTCCGCCTGAAACAAAACCAAATTTCGAGACTGAATTAAATAAAATAGGTTCTACAGCAAGATTATTAATTGAAAGCATGAGCGATATTGTCTGGCTGGTGAATCCAAAGAAGGACGCCATAACTGATTTAATATCACGTCTTAAAGATTCCTTTAATGACCTGTTTGAAGCCAAAGGAATTCAGTTTAGCACGGATAATGAAGATGTTTTGCAGAAAGTCCATCTGGAAATGGAATACCGGCAGCATTTATTTATGATTCTGAAAGAAGCGATCCATAACGCTATTAAATACAGTGATGCCGGTGAAATTCAACTATCAATTCAACTGAACGGAAAAATTCTTTCGATAAAGCTAAAAGATAACGGTAGAGGATTTGATACAAGGTTATTACATAACGGAAACGGTTTGCATAATATGAAGGAACGGGCAAAAAAAATCGGCGGTCGTATAAATATTGCCAGCGGCAATGGCAGCGGCACGGTAATCGAATTCCCCGGAAAAATGTAACCAGATTTTAAATTCAGCCACCGAAGGATACTGAACATCACTGATAATTTAAAAATAATAATCGTGGTACTTCGTGCATCTTCGTGGTTAAATGCTTTAATAGCATGATCATGCGATTGTGCCGCAATAAAGATATGCCTAATCTTTAGTAAAAAACTCAGGACCGGAATTGATAAAAGTAATCATCACCGAAGACAACGACACCATTCGCGAAGGACTATGTTTGCTGATTAATGCCTCGGACGGCATGGAATGTATTGCCCGCTTTACCAATTGTGAAGACATGTTGACCGCCCTGCCCGGTCTGAAACCGGACGTATTTTTACAGGACATCGGTTTACCCGGCATGTCCGGCATCGAGGGTGTTAAAAATATTGTCCAACAAATTCCCGGGGCAACCATTTTAATGCTGACCGTTTTTGAGGACGAAGAAAATATATTTGAAGCGCTCAAGGCCGGCGCCAGCGGGTACCTGCTTAAAAAAACACCGCCGGCACAACTCATCGAAGCTATCAAGGATGCATTTCACGGCGGTTCCCCGATGAGTTCCAATATCGCCCGCAAAGTGGTTACCTTTTTTAAGCAAGCTCCTTCATCCAAATTAAAAGAATCCTACGGACTTTCCCAAAGAGAGAAAGACATCCTCGCCAGCCTGGCAGAAGGAAACAGTTATAAGATTATCGCTGATAAATTATTTATCTGTATCGATACCGTGCGCAGCCATATTCGCAATGTGTATAAAAAATTGCATGTACACAACCAGTCGGAAGCCGTGGCAAAAGCATTCAAGGACGGTATTATCTAATCACGCCAATTTAAGCCACAACATCCACAATACATTAAAAGTCAAAAATATATAGGTACCAGTCATCCCGCACCTGATGTGGTATCCATCTGATAGTAATAGTAGATTCCCGCTTTCGCGGGAATGACATAAAAATGTAATACATCAAAATAGCATTATCATGCGATTTACGGGTATTTAAATGTTAAGTACCATTGAACTGTTCATTTTAATGGAATTAAAAAAACAAACTAAAAAAATGGAGATTAAATTATGATCAGATCTACTTACTTTACAATCACTGCGCTCATTTTATTAACATTGTGCAATTATGGATGGGGACAGACACTGTTTACCGAAAACTTTGATTATCCTGCAGGCGATACGCTCTCTCACCTGGGCTGGGAACAAATACGCAATGGAGACTCCCTGATCACTATAACGGAACCGGGGCTTACCTATGACGGATATAGTCCATCCGGTATTGGTAATGCTGCTGTACTAAAATCAAATGGTGGACAGGAAATAAGAAATTCTTTTACATCGATCAACAGTGATAGCGTGTATCTTTCTTTTTTAATAAATATATCTGACGCCGTAGACAACTCCGTTGCCGTAGATGGATTATTCCTCTATCTGACGCCTCCTGATGGCAGTATTTTTAGCTACAGGATGTCGGTGTATGTCAGAAAACATGAGTCTTCTAATTTATTGGCGTTTGGAGTAAGTAAAGGAAGCGGCATCCAGTTTACCGATTATCAATACGCTTTGGGCACAACTTATCTGATTGTAGTTAAATACTGCTTTGACGCTGCAGAAGCAGATAAAGTATCACTTTGGATAAATCCGGATCTAACCCTATCAGAGTCTGAACCTAATTCCTCATTAACTGTTGGACCGGATACCCCGGAATTAGCTAATATCATTATTTCCCAGTTGATCGGATCAAATGAACCGCCCGATGCTATCATCGATGGTATTAGAATAACGACCAAATGGAAAGATATTACTCTTTCCATACCAGCGATAGACTCAAGGCTGTTGCAACAGTATTATCTTAATCAAAATTACCCAAATCCTTTTAATCCATCAACCAAAATAAGTTATAAAATTGCTGAAGCTGGATTTGTTACTCTAAAAATCTATGATGTTCTTGGGCGTGAAATTCAAACTCTGGTTAACAGTTTTCAGTATGCCAATACATACCTGGTCCATTTTGATGCAGCTCGTTTATCCGCGGGCGTTTATTTTTACGAGTTAAAAGCTGGTGACTTTACCATTTGTAAACGTATGCTGCTTATAAAATAAATTCAATCAAATTATACGCAAAAAAGGGAGTCATCATGAAATCTTTACTAATATATTTATGTACCATTCTATTACTGACTGTTTCTTTTCAAACCATCAGTGCACAGCAGCCAGGTACAATTGTTTTTTCAAAATCCCCGATCAATGCTGAAAATCCTGTAAATCTTACCAACGATTTCAAAGCCGGTGATCGCATTTATAGTGTTGCTTATTTTACTAATCCGGTCAAAAAACAATGCAAAGGCAAAATGCCTAAAACCGCAACTAAAAAGGCCGTAGAAATTCTTATTTATAAAAATGATATGTATGCAACAAGTATGAGTCCCACGCTGCATAATGACTATCTGGAAACTACAACGCTAATTCTCGACCTTGCGCCGGAGGCCTCCAAAATGACGGTTTATACTAATCCAAATATTTCCTGGAAAATGTATGGCAATACCAAGGAAGGTCCGCTGCGTTTTGCCGAAATATTAAGTGAACTGGATGCAGGGACAACAACGATCAAACTGGAAATTAAAGCCTGTTACGAAGTAATTGCCACAGGTGAATTTACCATTGACGGCACCAGTTTTGATTTTTATGAAGACCAGATGGCGAGCTTGCAGAATGTTGAAACACAAACTGTTCAGATTCCCAAAGCAAAAAAGAATGATCCGGCTTTGGAAAATGAAATGAAATCCTTATTACTGGTTTCTGGTAATGACGCCTGGCATGGTGAAATCATGGAAATCGTTATTATAGATAAAGACTGGTTCCTGGAACGTCATAAAATTACCGGAGCAATATTATTCCGCTACATCCGTGCGGAAGTCGTCGTAAAAAAAAGCGATGGCTGCTGGCTTTATCACCTGGTCACATTTAAACAGAATTATATCAGAAATGAATTTGATAAAACATTATGGGATGGCGCCGGTGACCGCGTTAAAATTCCCTGTGAGAATGTTAATTAGTTTATGAAATGAATTATTGAGATAGCATTGGCTAGATAGATAAAACAAATCAAATAATAAATAGGAAAGAGGATATGCGAATAAATATTTTTAATACATCTTTAATCTTGAAGATATTAATTCTGTTAATTGGTCTTAATTTTTACTCATTAAGCGCTCAAAATTATACTGAAGTAAATGTTTTCGGCTGGGGCCAGGCTATGGACAGGGGTGTGCCTACATTCGCAGATATTGATAATGACGGTTATATTGATATGCTGGTAGGCAACAATGACGGCAAAATGTGGCATCTGGAACAAGCATCCGGCGACGAGTTTGCTCTTATTAGTTGTAATTTTTGCAGCATCGATATCGGTTCAGAGGCATCGCCGACCATCACTAATATCGATAATGACGGCTTGCTTGATTTGGTTATTGGAGGCAATGATGAATTGGAATGGTACGAGCAGGAAGTGGTTAACAGTAATCATTTTGTCTTTGTAAGTGATGAACTAATCGCCGTTGATCCGGGCGCTCATTGGACACCGGCATTGGCAGATTTAAATAATGATGGCTTGCTTGAATTGATTATTGGGGAAAGCGGTGGTGAGCTCTGGTATTTTGAACAGGATAGCATGAATGCCGGTACATTCAGCCTGGTTGATGAAATGTGGATGGACTGGGATGCAGGCTCTTATGTTCACCCATTTTTTACAGATCTCAATGGTGACAGCTTATTGGATCTGTTTGTTGGCGAAACGAATGGAAAAACATATCATTTAATCCAGGATGATACTAACTCATCAACTTTTCACCAGGTAAGCGATTTCTTTGGAGGAATTGATATTGGTGAATCGGCGGTTCCATACATATTTGATTTGGATAACGATAATAAACTTGATCTTTTTATTGGCGAATGGTTTAACGGACTGTACCATTATGAACAGACAGATTCCGGATCTGCAGCATATACACTTATCTCCAATAAAGTATTGGGTGTTCGTGATTTTGGCTATGCTATCGGTTTTACCGTCGCGGACATTGACCATGATGGGCTCCTGGATATGCTTGTAGCGGCTTATAAAGGTGAAAACTCAGCCTTTGAACAATACGAACAAACCGAATCGGGTAGTTTAAATTTTACCTTGCAGGATGAGTCATTCAATGATATCCAAATCTGGCAATATCATAATTTGGCAACTTATGATATCAATGGTAATGAATTACTTGATCTTTTTGTCTCGACCAACACAGGAGCCATTAAATGGTATGAACAGGATGCATCGAATTCTTATTCTTTTATTCTTAAGGGTGATAATTTTAATAATATCAGCATAGGGCAATCGCCCCATTTAACCTTTGGCTATGTGGACGATGATTCCCTGATTGATATGATTGCCGGCGAAGGCGAGGGTTATCTGTATTATTATGAACAGGATAGTGTTAATGCAGTTACTTTCACCAGGAAAATTGACCATTTTCTGGGTATCCGATTGACCTATTATATCACCCCTGAATTAACGGATATCGACGGCGATTCCTTACAGGATCTTATCATCAGCAGTAATTCCGGTACGATCAGATACTATGAGCAGACAAGTCCGTACTCTACCGATTTCACTCTTATCGATGATGCATTCGCATCTGTAAATTACGGAAACCGGATTATCCCCTGTTTTACCGATGTAAATAACGATGGCAGCATAGACATGTTTATCGCTGAAAATGGCGGAGGTATTTCACTTCATTTACGAAATGAAAACTCCGATATAACTCCACCGGACGTTCCTCAGGATTTAACGGCTTCAGCGAACGGTAATTACGTGGATTTATACTGGACTGCCAGTGAAGCCGAAGATCTGCTGCTTTATAATATATATCGCAGCAATCGCAACGATACAACGGTTGCCGAGTACGTAAATTCGGTAAATCATGACGTCACCAGTTTTAGCGATTCCAGCCTGACCGTAAGCGATACATATTACTACTGGCTGACTGCCCTGGATCAGATCGGTAATGAGAGCGGTTTCAGCAATGTAGATAGTGTAAATATTACTATTGTTGGGATCAAAGATACGCAGGAATCCATTTTGAATGATTTTGTTCTTTACCAAAATTATCCGAATCCCTTCAATCCATCAACAACAATCCGGTATTCTGTTGAGACGCAAAATCTTGCGTCTCAACAAGTCGAACTATCTATCTATAATTTAGTAGGCCAAAAGGTGGCTACGCTGGTTAATAAAAAACAACCGGCTGGCAGCTATGAGGTGCTATGGAATACCGGCGATCTTAGCAGCGGGGTGTATCTGTATCGACTGCAGGCAGGAAACCAAGCTCAAACAAAAAGAATGATCCTGTTGAAATAATTATGAATTAGATAAAAAAGAGACCGGCTAAGCCGGTCTCTTTCTCTTTCTATTTCTTCGGATCTGCTGGTGGCGGTGGCGATGAAACCGGCTTTTCAGGTTTTGCAGCGCCCTTCGACCGGCTTAACAAATAAACCAACAGAAAGATAATCACAATACCGCCAATAATCCCGCCTATCAGATAAGTATTATATTTTTCTTCTTCAATTACAGTCAGATTTTTAATAGCCCGCTCATATTGCGCCAGCAGCTCGGACTGATCCGTAGAGATATTGTGCTTTATAAAAATAGCGTTATAATCTTTTATGAGATCATAGTTTTGCATTAACTCTTTGTATGTCGCTGAATCAACTTCAGCCAGTCCCTTAATACGATCAATTTCCGTCTGGATCATTTCTGTAAAAATACCTTCCACATTATTTTCAAGGAACTGGGCATTCAACTCTGCATTTTCAGTGGCACCTTCACCTTTCAACATTTGAGAAATAGCATTCATATAATTCAACCGTTCCCGGGAGACCTCTTCCAGTTCTTTCTCCAGTTTCTTTATTTCAGCGCGATTGGCCGAAGCGGATTTTTTCATTTTATTCAGTTCATCCGAAACCTTCTTGAAATTTTCATTCAACCGATGCAGGCTCTCTGTAAATTCACCTGCAATAACCGTAAACTTGCCGGAAAGCGTATCCATGATGCCCTGGGTTACAAATTTATCCATTTGCTGATAGGCCGTACTTTTACGCAGAGCTTCAGCATACTGGGCGTCCAGGTCATATAGGGCAAGGATAGAATCCCGTTTTTCAATGGTTGAATTACTGACGCTCTTAGCCAAATCGGCGTACAGCGTTACACTTTCCAAAGAAGAACCAGCCGAATCCACGGTCATCTGCTGTTGGCTGCTTACATTCAGCTCTTCCAATGCTTTAATAGCATCATTCATTTTGTTGGCTGTTTCTTCCAGTCTAGGCAATAGTTTATTCTTAAAATTACCATTGGGATCGACATTCGGATCTTCATCAATCAAAGCATGGGCGACGGAAATTTGCAGCAGAGCCCCTTCAACATCGCCTTCCAGTAGAGCAGCTTTGGCATCTGAATAAACTTCCTGCAAATCCTGGGCATACAGGGATAAACAAAAAATGAACAGGCTGATAAATAAAATCTTAATTGCATTTTTCATTTAACTTTCCTTTCCGGTCAATAAAAATTTCATTACCGTTAAAGCGAAATTTCACACAGGTATTTTCTTTTGAGCCGTAACGGGAGAAAGAAATACCCTTCATCGTATCCGTTTCATCATCCGGCGTAACATCGATTGCTTTAAAGCTGCCCGTCATTCCATCATCGCCGGGTTGTATAATCCAGACATTCTTAAAATCATCCGCACACAAATAATAAATGCCATAATTCTCAATAAGCTTCACACTTTCAGTTTTCACATTTTCTTCTTTTAAAATCGGATTAAGCCAGATAACGCCCTGAAAGGTTTCATCACTGCCAAGATAAATTGAACTTTCGGCTGATACTTTCTGGCTCATGGCCATCGAATATTGTTCAAATTGAATCATCCGCCCGGCACATGCAACCAGAAAAAATACGGCTGCGATACATATAGCTTTTTTCATTCTGCCTCCTTTAGTAACCTTAAAAAT
>JAFGKZ010000242.1 GCA_016928315.1 Calditrichaceae bacterium | reverse complement strand
GCTGTACCTGGTCGTCCGGCCGGGTTGCTCGGTCGGCACCGCCGAGATCTTCCAGGCGCCCGAATTGACACGAAATTCTGCCCCAATCACAATATCCCGCTTTCTGTCGTCGGGTGGCGGGAACGACTGTCTGGCGGTGGTGAAGCGTCGCTATCCGGCTGTGGGTGAGGCGCTTGAGTGGCTGGCCGGGTACGGCCAGGCGAGGCTGACCGGAACGGGGTCCTGCGTCTTCGCGGCCATGGACGACCCGGAGCGGGTCGAGCAGGCGCTCGCGGAGCTGCCGGCGGGCTGGACCGGGTTCGCGGCCCGCGGCCGCAACCGCTCGCCGCTGTTCGACCCGGACGGCCCTCCACGAGAACACGCGAATGGGGTGTAGCCAAGTGGTAAGGCAGCGGGTTTTGGTCCCGCCATTCGTAGGTTCGAATCCTGCCACCCCAGCAATTAAATAAAAATGCAGATTGAAACTGCATTCATACATTTTGTATCAGGAGTTTAGAAAATGGCTGATGTAGCGCTTAAAATAGAAAAAAGGATAGGATTCGGAAAATCGCAAGCAAGACGCTTGCGCAGAACGGGTAAAATACCGGCAATAATTTACGGTGAAGATCAGGAAACGACACCGTTATTACTTGACAGGCATGAATTCGAAATGATGTTGAAACAACATCATACGCTTTTCAATTTAGAACTGGATGGTAAATCCGTTCCATCAATTGTGCGCGATATTCAAAGACATCCGGTTACAGGCAACGTATTACATGTTGATTTTTTAGCAATTAAGAAGGGACATAAGTTAACACTGTCTGTTTCTGTGAATTATGTTGGCACCGCCGTAGGTACTAAAACTGGTGGTATTTTTCAGACAAATAAGAATGAACTTAATATTTCGGTTCTGCCCAAAGATATACCGGATTTTATAGAAGTTGATATTTCTAATCTTGAAGTTGGCGATAATATTCGCTTAAAAGATATTTCCGAAGAACATATTGAATTTTTGGATGATCCTGACGATGTTTTGTGCAGTGTGCAGGCTCCAAAGGCTATCGAAGAAGTGGAAGAAGAATTGGAATCGGAAGAGGAAGAATCTGCAGAACCGGAAGTTATTACAGCCCGTGATAAGGATGAAGAAGAAAAGGAATCTGAGTAGTTGGATAATAGCCTGTGAAGGTTATATGCGGTTTAGGTAATCCAGGTAGAAGGTATCGGTTAACGCGGCATAATATTGGTTTTATTTTTCTTGACTATCTCCAAACTCAACATAGTACATCCTTTGAACCTGGGAAAGGCGAATATAATTATTGTGAGGCTGAAATAAATAATCAGCCTATTTTATTATTGCAGCCTTTGACATATATGAATTTAAGCGGTCTGGCTGTTAAACAGGCGCTTGAATATTTTGGCAAACATGCCGGTGATCTTTTGATAATATATGATGATTTCCATCTGCCCTTTGGCGAATTAAGATTCAGGAATAAGGGCAGCTCGGGCGGGCATAATGGAATCGAATCCATTATTTATCAAATTCAATCGGAATCTTTTGATCGCTTAAAAATCGGCATCGGAAATGAATTTGAAAATTCGGTTGATTTTGTTCTGTCAAAGTTTAGCAGAAAAGAACGCATTCAACTTGAAATAATTATGAAGAGTGCGTATGAAGCGCTTAATATATACTTAAAGCAGGGAATAGATGTTGCGATGAATCAATTCAATCGTAAAATCATAGATTCAACGGAAAAAAAATAAGAGGTTAACATGGAAAGCACAATTTATTATGGTATAATTGCCAGTGGCGTACTTGCCCTTATTTATGCGATGTGGCGCAGTTCCTGGATTGCCAAACAGGATCCAGGTAATGAAAAAATGATAGAAATCGGCCAGGCGGTACGTGAAGGCGCTATGGCATTTTTGAGCAGAGAATACAAGGTGTTGTCAGTGTTTGTTGTTGCTGTTGCCGCCCTTCTATTTTGGGGTAATTATTCACGAAATACAGAGCTGGTAGCCGTATCGTTTATTGTTGGCGCTGTGTGCAGCGGACTGGCAGGGTTTTTTGGAATGCGGGTAGCTACGCTGGCTAACCATCGTACTACTCAAGCTGCTCGTTCAAGTCTGAATGCCGCGCTTTTAGTTGCTTTCAACGGTGGATCGGTAATGGGTATGAGTGTAGTTGGTCTCGGTGTGCTCGGATTATCTATTCTGTTCTGGGCCTACGGGGGGTTGAACGTTAACGCTGATTTAACTTACGTCACTACAGTTATATCCGGATTTGCCATGGGCGCATCTTCAATCGCTTTATTTGCCCGTGTCGGCGGAGGTATTTATACTAAAGCGGCAGATGTCGGGGCGGACCTTGTTGGTAAAGTTGAAGCCGGTATTCCGGAAGATGATCCGCGCAACCCTGCAACGATTGCTGATAATGTAGGCGATAATGTGGGCGATGTTGCCGGTATGGGCGCTGATCTGTTTGAATCCTATGTTGGTTCGATTATCGGGGCTATGGTTCTTGCTGCGGCAGTTAGCGCGGCTAATTTAGTAATGTTGCCATTGGTATTGGCAGGCGCAGGAATTTTAGTATCCATAATCGGGACATTTTTTGTACGTACTAAGGAAGGCGGCAATCCACAAACAGCATTAAATATTGGCACATTTGGAGCCGGTTTTTTAATGTTGATTGTAAGTTACTTTTTGATAGATATGTTTGTTGACAAACCAGTGATGATGTCGGGCATCGAAGTAACCGGGCTGGATATTTTTCTCGCTACAATAGCCGGATTGGTTGCCGGCACTCTGGTTGGATTGCTTACTGAGTATTATACATCAGAAGCGAGAAAACCAGCGCGCACTATCGCTAAAGCAAGTGAAACGGGAGCGGCTACCAATATAATTGCAGGTCTGGCAAATGGTATGTATTCAACCGCCTGGCCGGTGATCACTATTGCACTAGCTATTATTGTTGCCTATAATTTTGCCGGATTATATGGCATTGCTATCGCCGCGCTTGGCATGTTATCCACCACCGGTATTCAGTTAGCGGTAGATGCCTACGGACCGATTGCTGATAACGCCGGCGGCTGTGCCGAGATGGCTGAATTGCCTCCGGAAGTTCGAGGCAGAACCGATAAACTGGATGCAGTAGGCAATACAACGGCAGCTATTGGTAAGGGTTTTGCTATCGGCTCCGCCGCATTAACAGCTTTAGCCTTGTTTGCTGCCTATCGCGAGACAATTGGCGGTCTTGTTTTGGATATAAATAATCCATCCATTATGGCCGGCTTGTTAATTGGCGGTATGCTTCCTTTTGTCTTTTCATCATTTGCCATGAAAGCGGTTGGTGAAGCGGCTTTCGATATGATTGAAGAGGTTCGCCGGCAGTTTAGAGAAATAAAAGGCTTGCTAGAAGGCAATGCCAAAGCGGATTATGCGCGCTGCGTTGATATTGCTACAGCTGCTGCTATTAAAAAGATGATTGTCCCCGGATTGCTAGCTGTGTTAACCCCGGTCTTTTTTGGATTGATACTACGCATGCCCGAAATGCTCGGCGGTGTTCTGGCCGGCGTTACAGTTTCAGGCGTCTTAATGGCTATTTTTATGGCCAATGCCGGCGGTTCCTGGGATAATGCAAAAAAATATATTGAAAGCGGCGAGCTGGGCGGAAAAGGTTCCGATGCTCATAAAGCTGCCGTTGTCGGTGATACCGTTGGTGATCCATTTAAAGATACAGCGGGTCCATCATTAAATATTTTAATTAAATTAATGTCGGTAGTTTCTTTAGTGATTGCACCATTAATTTAAGTAAAAGTGTTGATATAATAACTAATTAACTAAAATGAATCCTATCCCGCTAAACAGAGCGGGATCGTCAGACCGAAGGAGGATAAATGGCGATTTACGAGACGATATTTATTCTGGATAGTCTCATTCCACCCAAAGATATTGAGACTACTATCCAGAAGTATTCGGCGATTATCACCGAAAATGGTGGTAAAGTTAGAGAAGTGGATAAATGGGGTAAGAGACGTTTAGCCTACGAAATCCAGAAAAAACAATATGGATTTTATGTGGCGATCGAATTCGAAGGACCCGGCACAATCCCAAGATTACTGGAAGCTGATTTTAATTACAATGACAAAGTACTGCGTTTTTTAACTTACCGGTATGATAAAAATAAGTTAAAAGCCATACAAATGGATCAGGATAAGGCTAAAGCCAAAAAGGCTGAGAGTGAACCTGTGGTAAATCCTGTTAAAGAAGATGCTATGGATGATACTATATCAGAGATCAGCGAAGAAGAGACCGAAACTAAAGATGTTGCTGTTGAAGAAACCGAGTCTGTGGAATCTATAGAAGAACCGGAAGAAGTCAGCGAAGAGTTTCCTGATGCTGAAGAAGAGGGTGAGGAGGAAAAGTCATGAAAGTAAAAAGAAAACGCACCTGTTATTTTGAAGAAAATGGCATTGTATACATCGATTTTAAAGATGAAAAACTCTTACGTCGATTTTTAACCGAACAGGGTAAAATAATTCCGAGACATATTTCCGGAACCAGTGCAAAATACCAAAGACAGTTAGCAACAGCGGTTAAAAGAGCCCGGCATTTGGCCTTACTACCTTACGTTGCTGATTTTACACGTTAACCATTTGAATTTTAAAGGTGTAATTTTATGGACATAATATTACGTGAAGATTTTGAAAGTCTTGGTCAGGCGGGAGAGGTTGTTTCGGTTAAAGATGGCTATGCCCGAAACTTTTTAATACCAAAAGGTATTGCCTATCTTGCTACTGAGGCCAACAAAAAACGATATGAAAATGATGTCAAGCAGCAAGCCTGGCGTTTAAACCGTGATAAGAAAATTGCTGAAGAATTAGCGGCTAAACTGGAAAACGTTTCCTGTACGATCTCTGTTCAGGTAGGTGAAGAAGATAAAATGTTCGGCTCGGTTACATCGCAGAACATTGCGGAAGCATTGGCCAGCCAGGGATATGAGGTGGATAAACGAAAAATTCTGCTGGAAGAACCTATCAAATCTTTAGGAATTTACTCGGTTTCTATCAAGTTGCATACTGAAGTTGAAGCAACTGTTAAAGTTTGGGTAGTTAAAGAATAACTAAATTGAGGCGGGTTATCCCGCCTTTTTATTT
>JAFGKZ010000241.1 GCA_016928315.1 Calditrichaceae bacterium | reverse complement strand
AAAAATATTATCAAGAATATTGATGTTTAAAAAATTTCAAATGAAAACTTGCTAAAAAAACAAATTTTTATTGGGTAATAGTATAAAAAGGTAAACAGCATAAAACGGAATAGCAAAAAGTTTGATATAAAGCAGGGGGTAACCGTAGGCGTTAACCGTTAAGGTTCCGCTGGCACACATGGCTCCGCGGATTAAACCAGGCAAGTGATTATTTACGGTGAATATAAAAACAATCAAAGATACAATTTGAAAGATTAATACATATCGGATTATGGTTGATGCTAAATAGGTCTGCCGTTCCAGTTGGATTTGTAGCTCACTGCCTGAATCCGGTTTCCAGTTACACATGATTCGGATGGAAGTTGATAGAGCAGTGAGTAATAATAAAATTGAACAAATCTTGCTGATAAGCTGTGCAATAATCCAATGATCAGCAAACATCCAACTCTCCAAGCCGTCCGTCGCGCATGCAAAAGACTTCATCGACCATTTGGTGATTTTCTACCAGCGGATCATGAGAAGCAATAATTAACGTTTTGCCGTCTGCTTTTAATTGATAAAATATTTCAAGGATGTCTTTCGCCAGTTCCGTATCCAGATGAGCGGTCGGCTCATCGGCGATGAGGATATCGGGATTATTAATCAGGGCCCGGGCTATGGCAAGCCGCTGCATCTCTCCACCGGAAAGTGTATCGGCTTTAAAAGATAACCTGTGATCAATTTGCAGGCGCCTTAAAATACGCTCACTTTTATCTTCGATTGTTTTTGCAGAAAGATTCATGGGCAGCAATGGCAGTGACGCGTTTTCTTTTACGGATAATCCTGTAATTAAGTTGAAATTTTGGAATACGATACCGATATATTCACGGCGGAACTGAGTCAGGAATTTTTCCGACCAGCGCGAAACTTTTTGATCCAGGCAGATGTATTCACCCTGCGTTGGTTTGGCCAGGCAGCCAAGGATAGACAACAGCGTAGATTTGCCGGAACCGGATGGTCCTTTAATGACAATGCACTGATTGGATTGAATCGAAAAGGTTACATTGACCACAGCATCAACCTGGTTATGCCGGCCCTTGTTAAAAATTTTAGACAGATTTTTTATGGATATTATTGGTGATTCTCGTTTCATTGTTTTAATATTTTAATTTACTTCCTTTGACCCTCCCTGTCCCATAAAGCGGGATATCCATCCCTGATATCAGGGATGGAAAGTGGATGGGTTACTATCATTCCTGTATCACTTCCGCCGGATCGGTGATAGCGGCTTTCCACGCCGGTATAACCGAAGCTGTTAAATATGGGATTACCGAAATCAAAAAGACAAGCAGCAAACTACTGCAATCAATTACTATTCTCAAATCATAATCCGGATACAGTATGGACCATCCAATGAAAAATGGTTTAATAAGCCACGCGTCGAAAATAAAAATATGAAACAGCGAAGCCAGAATTCCCAACAACGCAGCCGTTACCGAAATCATGATTCCCTCAAAAAATTTCAAAAGAAGTACATCATTAATCTGCCAGCCGATTCCTTTTAATATGCCAAGTTCTTTTCGTTCATCCCTGCTAAGTCCGCTGGCCCGATCCCAGGCTAAAATGAGAAAAGCCAGCAGGGATATTAATCCGCCAAAAACAAAAATACCGCCCCGCCAACTGAACAGCGCATCATAAGTTAGTAGTAAATCCTCTTTGCTGACCACTCTAAGACCGTAATATTTTCTGTTTATTTTTAGGGCAATATTTTCTACCTCACTGCTATTCGAAATCCGGACGGCTATGTCCGTGCAATAGCCTTTCGCCAGGCCAAGTATATTTTGGGCTGAAGCAGTTGATAAAATAATCAGGTCGTTTGTTAGCAGATCGGATGAGGCGGTAAATTGTCCGACAATCTGGAAACCTTTTAAAATGCCCTTCGCATCGATCAGATTTAATCGGTCGCCGATTTGCAGATGATGCATCTGCATGAATCCCGTTCCGCACACAGCGCTGGAATCATCCAATTTACCGGTATGTTCTGTTTTAAGATCATATAAACCGGAAACAGCGGAATCGGACCCGATAATGGTAAAAACAGCGCCGGTTGGCGAATCGTAATAGTATCCCCAATATCTGGGAATGACCCGCTGGATACCCCGAATAATTTGTAATGAATCCACCGTTTCGACCGGCATAGGCTGCAAACGTCCGCCGGCCAGTTTTTGCATCCATAATTCCGGTAATGCACTCAGCGTATTTTGGGATTCGTATTTTAAAGCGGAAGTAAATAACACTATCGAAGAAAAAAATCCGACGACTCCCGCATAAATAATAATTAAAGCGAGATTCTTTTTCCATCGTCTTAAAATAGAAGTTAGCGCATAATTCATTAAATTAAGTATACGATTCATCGATCGCCCCTAACTTGATTTTGAATTGAATCACTTTGTAAAAAAAATGAATTTAAATTCGATGCACTGATAAAGGTAGATGATGGAAAATGATCCAGATAACCAGGCGCGTCCTGAAAGGGAGCGATCAATTCAGGTTGACTCAAATGCCGTGTATGTCGGGATTCTGTGGATAAACTTAAATCCGTTAAATGAAAACGGGAAGCAATAGCTGTATGTGAGTTTTTATCTACAGGTGTAGCGCTATTTGTGTAGCTTACAATTATGAAAATCATGATTGACAGTAAAAGGATGGAAAAAAAGGTAGAATATATTTTTAAATATAACATATGATATTCTCTAAATATGACTGGTTATGTTAAAACTACATAATAAGAAAATTATTTGCTACATAAAAATGGACTACTTCAATGATTTTTAGATAAACTGAGAGCGGCGGTTCCTGTTTAACCGGCTGTCACGAGGAGTTGGGGTATAGCAGGGAGTAATCCGGCTTTTAAATTTATATGCTATTTTAAAACCGGCATAAATTTATATATGTTACGGTTGGAGCAAAATACCGCTGCCAACAGGATATTATTTTTAAATATTCAATTTAGTTTTTGAAAAACAATATATTAGCGTGTAAATTGCCGGAGTAAAAAGCCGGATCAAACGGCTTAATACTATGTTAGCATGCATAGTCCATTTTTTTTTGCACTAATTTACAAATTACTCACTTAAAATAATTTATGAGATATTCTTCAGGTTTTATATAATATGCTTATTCTTCTCAGTTAATCAATCAAGGAGAACTTATACTATTACCCAATAAAAATTTGTTTTTTTAGCAAGTTTTCATTTGAAATTTTTTAAACATCAATATTCTTGATAATATTTTTT
>JAFGKZ010000240.1 GCA_016928315.1 Calditrichaceae bacterium | reverse complement strand
ATTTTTCTTTCTTTCTTAAAGCGATAAGGTAAAAAAACACCTATGACTACGCCTGCAGCAAGCGTAATAAATAATAATATCGCCTGGGGCATGGTAGCTTCAAAGATTAAAAATTTAACCGTTACTGATACCGTATTCTGGATTATGAATATTAAAAATAATACGAAAAGTATGAGTGCGATAATATACTTTGTTTGCATTTTCAACTCCTTCCTTATTATTTATACCTGTTTCTGCACATTTATTAAAAAATTATTTACATAAAATGTATTAACTTATATTTTGCAAAAGAAAGAACCGATAGGTTTTATTTTGTTTGAATGCCTTGGAATCAATTAATTCCATTTGCCTGTTTACTTTGTCTATCTTATTTCTAAATAACCACAGTATAAACTTGCTCAAATGGGGATGTTTACGGCGGATTTTTTCCGTGCCGATATCAGCGGCTAAAATGGCTCTGTCTGCAAAATATTTGGCAATATCCAGGGTTTTTGTAACACTGTCTGTTATATCTCTTTCTGTGATTAATTTAAATCCTGATTCTTGCATCTGTTCTTTGAAAATATGAAAATAGTGGCCGCTTTTGCCGTGGATACCGCTTGCATCTTCAAGCCGGAAATAATCACAGATCATCAAATAACCATCCTGCTTTAATGATTGTCTGGCATTCTCGAATAAACGATGCAGTTTAATATATTGGGCTGACTCACTCATAATGAGACAATCATATTTTTTATTGGCTTCAAATTTATCAAAGGTGGAATGATGAAATTCTGCTTTCACATTTTCCGTGAACACCTTCTTCTGATTAATATCGGGAGAAAGCCCTTCCACAGCGTAACCGGCCTCCAGTAATTTTTTGCTGAGCACGCCGGTACCACAACCGACATCCAGAACCGTTTTTACACCTTCCGGTATATTTTCAATTAGAAAATCCTCATAGCGGATCTGTGCTTTTTTAAGATTATCATAGGTCAGTTCATCATCAGGCTGCCAAATCCCATAATGCAGACGATCTAATCCTAAAACCTCATTATAAAATCTTAAGGTCCGGTCATTACTTTTACTCATCCGGTAAAACTCCTGTAAATTGTATTTTAATCAAATAATAATGATCAAAAGATGGGATCGTTTTTTATGATTGTAATGTAATATAACTAAACGTTTGAATCCAGATGCAGGCAGGACAAAATGAATATAATTGATGAGTTATAAAATAAAAAAGGCGCCGGATTAAGACGCCTTAAATTTGAAAGATCAGATTATTTATATTTTACCGAACAGCCATACGGTGTGGTTGCCGCCGATTCTACCATTTTACCAGCCAGACAATCATTCAGCACTGAACTTACATAATTCTTTGCTGTTTTCACATCCTCTACATTTGTTGACCGAACATCATCAATGGCGCCCGCATAAATTAAATTACCTTTAGGATTAATGATATACATGTGCGGCGTAGTCTTGGCGTCATACAATTTACCAACTTCACCGGACTCATCGATCAAATAAGCGGTGCTGTTCACGCCCTGTTCTTTGGCAATATTTGCCAATTCTTTAGCTGTATAATAGCCCTGCTTACCTTCGGCTGATGAACAAATCGAAAGCCAGATCACGCCGTTTTCAGTATATTTTTTCTGAAGTGTCTGCATGTTACCGCTATTGTAGTGTTTTTGTACAAACGGACAGCCAAAATTTATCCATTCCAGAACAACATACTTCCCTTTGAAATCGGATAATTTGTACGTCTTGCCGTTATAATCCTGCAAGGTAAAGTCGGGCGCCCGCTTATCCAGTTCAGCTGCCTGAATTAACATTAGGCTGAAAAAAATAAAAACAACTACGTTTAGAATAATGTGCTTCATAATAGATCCCCCTGTGATGATTAGTTATTAAGTTATTGAGTTATTTCTTTATGATACAGAATCCTCGTTAATAATTATTTGAACTGCATACTGCTACTGCAAATCAAATCCGGAAGAATTGATCCCGATTTATCTGCCAGTCAGTCGGTGGACTGATCCGCCCTTTGGCGTGACCGGCGGATGTTTTTATCGGGACTGCCAACCGCCTACTTATATTCTAAAGACTTCAATGCATCCAAAATTATTCCCGGTGTGATAATTTCCGGTAATAATTGCGGTTCGCTGCCCTCTTTTCCCGAGTACAAAACGTACAAAGGCACGCTGTTTCTGCCATAGCCTGCCAGCGCTTTGGTTATTGTCTCATCATGTGAAGTCCAGTCAGCTTTAAATGTCCGTATATTCAATTCTTTAAATTTATTCTGCACCTCTTCTGAGCTGAAGGCGACCTTTTCATTCACCTGGCAGCTTAAGCACCAGGCCGCTGTAAAATCAATAAATACCGGTTTTCCTGATAATTTTGCCTGTTGAACAGCTTCCTCGGAATAGGATTCCCAATTTATCCCTTCATTACTCTGCGTAATTTGCGCTGAATTAACCGCATAAACTTCCACATTAGCCAGTGCATAGGCATTGGCGCCAATAATCAGGATGGCGGCAACCGTTGTTGAAATAACCCGAGTTCTCACAGGCATTGCGAGGTGCCCCCAGCGTCCGTATATCCAGCCGCCGATACTGGTAACCAATAAAGCAAATAATACCAGAACCACAACATTTGAACCCGCCTGAATTCCCAATACCCACAGCAGCCAGACAACCGTAGCAACCAGCAAAAATCCCATAAATTGTTTCATAGATTCCATCCAGCGTCCCGGTTTTGGTACAAATTTTAACATAGCCGGAATCGATGTCAGTATTACATAAGGCGCGGACATGCCCAGTCCGATAAAAGTAAATACCATCAAAGAAACCCAGGCCGGCTGTGTTAAGGCGAATCCCAGCGCAGATCCCATAAATGGCGCCGTACAGGGCGTGGCTACAATCGTGGCCGTAATGCCGCTGATAAACGATCCGCCGAATCCACTTTTACCCTGCGTTTTTCCGCCGACCGCCGTCAGCGATGTGCCAATTTCAAATACGCCAAACATACTTAATCCGAAAAGAAACATAAAGGACGATAATACAATCAGAAATGCAGGAGACTGTAGCTGGAACCCCCAGCCTAAATGGGCGCCGCCGGCTTTAAGAATTAACAGGACACCGGCTAAAACCCAAAACGAAACCAGTACGCCGAGAGTAAATACCATGCCGTGCTGCCAGGATTTGTTGCGCTCCTCATGGGCCTGATTTACAAATCCCATAATTTTGATGGACAGCACTGGCAGAACGCAGGGCATCAGGTTAAGAATGATACCTCCAAGAAAAGAAAACAGCAGAGCAAGCCAGACACTGTTCAATCCGGATAAAGGAATGCCGGCGCTGCTGCTGAGATTTTCTGAAACCGGGATAATGACTTCCATTGCATGTTCTGACCCCTCGCCGCGCCAGCCGGATTCGCTAACCAAAATACCTTTAATAGTATCCGGTATCTGAGGTTTCATCTTAGCTAATTCAATTTTTAATTGAAATTGACGATTCTGTTCGGATAATGTTTGTTCTGCCACGTTATTGATAAAATTTGTGGAATAGGGAAAAAATAAAATCTTCTGCGGTTTGCCAGTAAACCAGGTCGGCGCTTCCGCCTGAATTAACAATGAATTTTTTTCAATTACAGCCTGCAATTTCCAGCCATCGGAACCTATTGGTAACAGAGCGTGTGCATTGGCAAATATTTCGGTATATTTTTCATTGATCTGCATTCGTTCATTTTTGACTTCCAGACCAACTTCTATTTCAGCGCCTCCCGGAATACAAACCGCCTCGCACTCCAGCCAGCTGATCTTGGCTTTGAGAAATACCGACTGATCGGCTGCAACATCTTTATTAACAGAAATTTTAGTTAACAGGTAAATGGTATCATGATAACCATATATTACCATAGGCGGTTCCGCAATGCGCTCCGGATACGGCCAGTTTATTTCGCTGGCAGAAAAGCCTTCAGGCAGTTCCCAGTCAATAGTAGTTTCCAAACCCGAATCGCCCGGATTACGCCAGTAGGTATGCCAGCCATCCTGCATCTGCAGTTGGACAGCCACCCAGAATGAGCCGCCCGGCTGAACGATTTTGACTTCAGAAAGTAATTGCGCATCGACATGTGATTCCTGCTGATCCCATTGTGCAAAAAGACTATACGGAATTAAAAATAAAGTTATTAGACTAAAAATAATTAAACCATTTTGTTTACTTGTCATTACCTGCCTCAATTTTAATACTCATATTTTTCAACTAACTAAACCAATTTCAATATACAATCATTACAAAAATCTAATCAAATATTTATTTTGATTCTATTACATTGATATAAAATCTTGTAATCGTTAACAGCAAATTCTATTTACTTTGCAAAATGTCATTCCCACGAAAGTGAGAATCTATATTCTGGTTTCAGATTCCACATCAAGTGCAGAATGACGAACCCGATTTTATTGTTCCTTTGGATGAATTTTTTTTGAAATATGTTACAAAAAACTTAATTTTCCTATTCAATTTAGATTATCTACAACGAATTAAATAAATATCTTGTTTCCGATCAGAGGCATTTTTTGAAAGCAAACCGGCAAATTCTTCAACTCGCAATCCCTAATGTTCTAAGCAATCTTTCTGTGCCTTTGTTATCTTCAGTCGACACCGCTCTGGTCGGCCATCTCAGCGAAGTATATTATATAGGCGCCGTAGCGGTGGGCAGCATGATTTTTAATTTTGTATACTGGGGATTCGGATTCCTGCGTATGGGTACTACGGGTCTCACAGCACAGGCCTATGGTAATGAAAATCAAAGCGAAATGTTTTCATTATTAATCAGAGCCTTGCTTGTGGCCCTGGTATGCAGTCTGTTTATAATTCTACTACAATTCCCGATTGTTAAATTCAGTTTATTTCTGGTACAAGCTTCTGCAGATGTTGAGCAGCACGCCGGGATATATTTTAAAATAAGAATATTTGCAGCTCCCGCTACACTGTCGCTATATGCTATACAGGGTTGGTTTTTAGGAATGCAGAACGCCCGTTTTCCGCTGTATATTATGCTTTTGGTTAATGTGGTTAATATAATTGGCAGTTTGTTTTTCGTGATTGGTCTGGGAATGAATTCAGATGGCGTTGCCCTGGGAACTGTGATTGCTCAATATACCGGTTTGTTGTTCTCGGGTTTTTTATTATTGAAATTTTATGGCTATCCGAGAAATCAATTTGACTGGGCAAAAATTTTGCATCTGGATGAGTTGAAACGATTTTTCACTTTGAACTTTGATATTTTTATCCGGACACTTCTATTGATTTTTGCCTTTTCTTTCTTCACAGCCAAATCCGCAGAAATCTGTGATGGTATTTTAGCTGCCAACACCATTCTGTTGCAGCTCTGGATGCTCTTCTCATATGGTATTGATGGTTTTGCCTTTGCTGCGGAAAGCCTGGTTGGTAAATTTATTGGAGCCAAAAGTGAGTCAGATACAAAAACGATTATTAAAATGATTTTTTACTGGGGCATCGGATTAGGCATTATATTTACAATAATTTTCCTGGCATTCGGTAAACCTATTGTCAGCATTTACACAAATAATGAATATTTAATCCGGTTAGCGATGAGTTTTATTGCCTGGACTATTTTTGCGCCGATCATTAATAGCATTTGTTACATTTGGGATGGCATTTATCTTGGCGCTACGGCATCAAAGGCGATGCGCAATTCTACATTTGTTGCCGCCATTATCATCTTTCTGCCGGTTTATTATCTCTCAATAGATACACTCGGAAATCATGGATTGTGGCTGGCTATGACGTTATTTATGATTGCACGCGGATTGACTCTGACTTTGATGGCAAAAAAAAATATATTTAGATTACCTACCAAATGAAAAAAGGTTCGTTAATGCATCGTAGCCGATTCAGAGCAATACAATCATTTATTATTATATCTTGTATACATTCTTTCGTATTAGCCCAAAGCGGACGGGATTTCTGTGATGATATGGATTACAGCTGGACCGTTACCAAAGATTTAGGCAATGCCATTACAAATCCATCTACCAAAGATATGACGGCATTACTCCTCGGAACCGGGGCGGTGGTATCCGCTTATTTTCTGGATGATACAGTTCGCAATTTTTCTCAGGCACACCAGAATTCTTTGGTCGGTAAAATAGCACATATAGATAATTATTACGGGAATTATAAATATATGATCTCAGTACCCATACTGGTTTATGCCGGCGGTTTTTTTGGCGAAAACTCCGACATTCGAAACACCGGGCTCAAATTATCGCAGGCAGTTTTTTATTCCGGTTTGATAACATTAATTATAAAAGAATTGGCCGGACGTTCAAGGCCCTATCTGAATGAAGGCGCCCATCATTTCAGCCCACTAACTTTCGATGAGGACAGGCGTTCTTTTTTTTCCGGGCATTCATCGGTCACCTTTGCCTTCTCAACGGTAATGGCTAATGAAGTGGATAATCTGACCTGGAAAATATTCTGGTACGGAACGGCCGGAACTGTTGTCGGTGCGCGTGTTTATCACGATCAACACTGGTTTTCAGATACTGTCGCAGGCGCGCTGGTTGGCTATGCTATTGGAAATTTTGTATCGAGGCAGGCGAAAAAACGCAATAAAAAAATTCAAATGATGGAAGATACAACTTCTGGTAATTTGGAAAACAATTTTTTAGTACAGTTTTCTATACCATTATTTCACTAATCCACAAAGGCTGGTACAAATCGACCTTTCTTGAAATTAGTATCTATCTGGTTTCCATTCTTTAACAGCCAGTTTCCCCTCAGCATAACCGATTCAATCTGTCCTTCCGTTTCCATCCCTTCATAGGGCGTCCAGTCCGCATTGGAATGTAGTTCTTTTGCGGTGATTTTACCCTTGCCAACCGGATTGAATATAACCAGATCCGCATCGGATTTTTCCAGTAAAATTCCCTTCTTGGGAAACAGTCCAAACAAGCGTGCCGGTTCCTCACTGATCAGGCTGACCAGTTTCTGCAAGGATAACCGTTCTTTCTTTACTCCCTCATTATAGAGAATAGAAAATAAAGTTTCTACACCGCTCAATCCATTCGGCGTTTTATGAAATTCCCTTTGTCCCGCATCTTTCTGGGCTTTATTGAACGGACAATGATCAGTGCCAATCGTATCGATTAAATTGTCCTGCAAGGCATACCAGAGAAATTCTTTATCCTCTTTGCGTCGAAATGCCGGCGCAGCAATATAATAATGCCCATCCGCTGTTGAATAGATAGATTCATCAAAAATAAGATACTGGGGACAGGTTTCCAGGTAAACCGGTAATTTTTTTTGCCTGGCCATGGACGCAATCTGAACCGATTCATAGGTGGTGAGGTGAACAAAGTAAATGGGACACTGAATAAATTTATTAAGGGTCAGGATTCTTGTAACCGCTTCAATTTCCGCTTCTGCCGGACGGCTTAAAGCATGATAGGGCGGCGTGGTTTTATTATATTTAACATATTTGGTCGTTAGAAAATCCACCATATCGCCGTTTTCCGCATGGAACATCACCGTTCCGCCGGCCAGCTTTACCTGCCATAACAGTTCCAGAATCTGCCGGTCATTGAGTTGCATCCCGGCCTCCCGATAAGCGGTAAACGCCTTAAAACTAATCACACCTTCCTGCATAACCTTTGGAATTTCGGCAATATGCGATTCCTGGAAATCAGTGATATTGCAATGCAAGGCATAATCTACCGAAGTCTTTTTATCCGCCTGAGCTTTTCGTCTTTTCAGGCTGCTCATCAAAGACTCGCCTTTATCCTGTACCGTAAAATCGATAATAGTCGTAACGCCGCCATGCAAAGCGGCAATCGAGCCTGTTTCAAAATCATCCGCAGAAGTCGTTCCGCGAATCGGGATGCCCATATGCGTGTGCGCATCAATGAATCCCGGAAATATATATTTCCCCTTCGCATCAATTATTTCTGTTCCAGCGGATGGAATATTAGCTGCTATTTTTTCAATCTTCTGGCTGGAAATTAAAATATCCGCCTGATATAATTTCTCAGGCGAAACCAGCGTCCCATTTTTAATTAAGGTTTTTTTCATAATCAGCTATAAGTTTCTAAAAGTTAGCGTTCTTTTATATTCTTCGTGCTCTTCGTGGCAAATAACAAGTAAAAAGGCGATCTAAAGACCGCCTTAACTTTAATTACTTAATTTCTCTTAAAATTTCCAGCAGGTACTCCCAGACATGTTCAACCGAATCAATTTTAATCCGCTCATCCGGTGAATGCGCGCCCTGGATATCCGGACCAAAAGAGATCATATCCATACCATCATATTTTTCGCCAATAATTCCGCATTCCAAACCGGCATGTATCGCTTTAACATGCGGCTCATTGCCGTATTTATTTTTATAGATATCTTTACATACTTTTAGCAGTTTGGAATCCGGATTCGGTTCCCAGGCGGGATATCCTCCGCCCTGCTCAATATCAAATCCACCCAGCTGACCCAGCGCCTTAATTTTATCGGCAATATCAACCACACTGGACGCCACTGAAGACCGCTGGCTGGTCAACATATGAATTATATCATCTTTTGTCTCAATAATCGCCATATTCGTAGAGGTTTCCACCAACCCCTCAATAGCATGACTCATTGCGATAACACCATGCGGCATGGCATATAAAACACCAATTAACTGGTCACGAAAATCAGTACTGAAAACCTGTTTCGGACTTGCCTGGGCTTCGACTGTCACTTCAATGCCGGCATCTACAAAGCGTAATTCGTCTTTAAAAATTTGTTCAAATTCAGCGGCTGATTTTTTCAATGTATCCACGCTGTCTGCCGGAACATCAATAATGGCTTCAGCTTCACGCGGAATAGCGTTATGCTTGCTGCCGCCCTCAATTTTAACCAGGTGATAGTGGAATTTATCCTTTAATCCAAAAAGAATCCGGGATAATAATTTAATGGCATTGCCAAATCCTTCATGAATATTCAATCCGGAATGACCACCGCGTAAACCGCTTACTTTTAAAAGAAATGTTTTATGATCATCGTGACGATGTGTCCAGTCGATCTTTTTATTTAAGATAGTATGCTGACCGCCCGCACAACCGATATATAATGCGCCTTCCTCTTCTGAATCGATATTTAACAAAACACGTCCATCCACAAAATCACTTTTTAGTTCCACAGCCCCGGTTAAGCCGGTTTCCTCATCGACCGTAAAAAGAAACTCCATCGGCGGATGTACAATCGAATCATCTTCCATAATAGCCAGACCCATGGCTACGGCAATACCATTATCAGAACCCAGAGTTGTACCGTCCGCGGTCACCCAGCCGTCTTTGATGAGCATTTTGATGGGATCTTTGCTGAAATCATGAATAGTGTCTTTATTCTTTTCGCAAACCATATCCAGGTGCCCCTGTATTACCACAGCCGGGCGATTTTCCATTCCATTGGATGCCGGCTTGGAAACAAGCACATTGCCGACAGGGTCCTTTTTCCATTTTAGTTTAAATTTTTCAGCAACGGATATAACAAACTGTCCTGCTGCCTCTTCATGTCCCGAACAACGGGGAATTTGATTCAATTCATAAAAATATTTCCACACTAACCCGGGTTTTAAATTTAATATTTCTGAACTCACGGTATTCTCCTTTTGAATTCTAATGTGTAACTGAAAAAACGAATTTAAAAAATATTTTTAAAGAATAAAACCATTTCCTGAATTATATTATTCTAAAAAGGTAAATGTTTGCTAATTTAATGGTTTTGCGTAAATTCAGTCAGTCAAATTTTTTACAAAGTCTCACAAATTAACTGATTAAGTATGGATTCAGAAAAACATAAAATAATGCGGGGAAATCCCTTTCCCTATGGCGCATCGATTGCACGAAACGGAATAAATTTTTCCGTTTTTTCATCCAGAGCAAAAGCAATTACTATTGTCATTTTTAATCAGGATGGCAGTGAAAAATTGATGGAATTTCCCCTTGATCCACGGGTGCATCGGACTGGTTATATCTGGCATGCGCTTATTGCGGCTCTTGATCCTGGTTTTTCATACGGCTATCGTATTGCCTGTGATGAAGATTCTAAAAAAGAAAAAACGCCTTGTAGCCAGGATGTAATTCTGTTAGACCCTTATTCCTATGTCACGATTGGCGGATCGGAATGGGGCAATCCATTAAAAATTAAACGTAATGGTAATGAATACACTTTCCGGCTCTCACAAGTTTATGAATCGAAGTTTGATTGGGAACTCGATCAACCCTTAAATATTCCATTGAAAGATAGTATAATATACGAACTCCATGTCCGTGGTTATACAAGACACCCCTCATCCGGCGTTTCCAGGCCTGGCACTTTTTTAGGGTTGATTGATAAAATACCCTATTTAAACGAGTTGGGCATCACGGCAGTAGAGTTGATGCCTGTGACCGATTATGATGAGACCGCTTCACTTTATAAAGATCCGGATACGGGAAAACCGCTTTTTAACTTCTGGGGTTATGATCCAATTAGTTTTTTTGCCCCAAAGGCTTCTTATGCAGACTGCAATCAATTGGGTGCGCAGGTCGATGAATTTAAAACCATGGTCAAAGCCTTTCATGAAGCCGGGATTGAAGTTATCCTCGATATGGTATTTAACCATACTGCCGAAGGAAACGAACAGGGTCCCTGTTATCATTTTAAAGGGTTTGATAATGCCGTTTATTACCTGCTTGACCGGGAAGATGGTTCTTACCTTAATTTTTCCGGCTGCGGTAACACATTAAATTGTAATCATCCGATTGTGCGCGAATTGATTATTCATAGCCTGCGATACTGGATCACTGAAATGCATGTGGATGGTTTTCGGTTTGATCTGGCTTCTATTTTAGGACGCGGCCGGGATGGCGAAGTCTTATCCAATCCCCCATTACTGGAACGTATTGCCGAAGACCCGATTCTTGCGGCCACTAAGCTGATTGCCGAAGCCTGGGATGCCGGCGGGCTGTATCAGGTAGGCGATTTTACCTATGGCAACCGCTGGATGGAATGGAATGGAAAATTCCGGGACGATTTACGTAAGTTTGTTAAAGGCGATTCCGGTATGGTGCCCAAATTAGCCACACGTTTGGCCGGCAGTTCGGATTTATATCAGGATGATGGTCGCGAGCCCTACCATAGCGTTAATTTTATTACCTGTCATGATGGATTCACGCTGAATGATCTGGTATCGTACAATGACAAACACAATTATAAAAACGGTGAAGAAAACCGCGATGGATCCAATATTAATTTTAGCTGGAATTGCGGTATCGAGGGCGCAACTGATAATTCTGAAGTATTAAATTTTCGTAATAAACAAATAAAAAATTTTGCTGCTTTGTTGTTTTTGTCTCAGGGCGTGCCCATGATGCTGGGCGGCGATGAATTTGGCAGAACTCAGCAAGGTAATAACAATGCCTATTGCCAGGATAATGAAATTGGATGGATCAACTGGGATTTACTGAATCAAAAAATAGAGCTGCACCGTTATTTTAGACTATTAATTGAATTCAGAAAAAATCATCCCAGCTTACGCCGTACCAGGTTTCAGGTTGAAGAAATTAATAATAAACCTGCCATGAGCTGGCATGGATTTAAACTAAACAATCCGGACTGGTCCGATACATCAAAATCGCTGGCTGTACAATATCTGGCTAATCCTCAGACCGGAGATTGTGATATCTATTTGTTATTCAATGCCGATGCCTTGGGACATTCGTTTGCTTTACCGAAATTAGGATCAGGTAAAACCTGGCATCGTGTCTTGAATACTGCCTGTGAATCCCCTGATGATATAGTTGAACCAGGATCTGAAATATGTATCAATCCCCAGAAAAGCTATCGTTTAGCGCCCTATTCAGCAGCTGTTTTGATTGGTAAATAAACACCTGATTTTATGATCAGCTAATCATCCTATATGGTACGAAAATCATCGCTATTTATTGACTCAATTCCTTTCACTTTTACCCGGTAAAATTCAGTTTATTATTTCCCCATCGATAATAAAGATAAATTATTAAGCTAAAGGAAAATTCCATGGATTATGTTATATGGAGTAAAATGTACAGCATGAATGTGCCCTACATTGATAATCAGCATAAAAAGCTTTTTGTACATATGAATGAATTATATTCCGTATTAAAAGATAATAATGCGGAAGGCAGCATTTTCCAGAAACTTAATGATTTCATCCATTATTCGGAATTGCATTTTAAAGATGAAGAAGATATTCTGGAGCTGATCGAATATCCACAAGCAAAATTAAGACGCCATAAACGCATCCATGATAACATCATTGAACAAGAATATAAGCTCAATGATCAGCTTTTAAAAGGTGATGAAAGCGGATTATATAATTTAGAGTGCTTTTTAAATTCCTGGGTAATTCGCCATATTCTGGTTAATGATAAAGAATTTCAGCCTTATTTGGCAAAGTACCGTTTATACAAACCAAAAGAATTACAGGAATCGACCTTCTTTGCACACATATAATTTCTGATATCAAAAAATATTGTAGAATTATTTTCCTATTTCGATTACATTCTGTCTAAAATGACTTTATATATTTAACAAACAGAAATGAAATTTCGCACAGAAATTCAAATTGACAAATTCCCTGAAACTTTTGAACATCAACATTCAATTGTAACAATCGGCTCTTGTTT
>JAFGKZ010000239.1 GCA_016928315.1 Calditrichaceae bacterium | reverse complement strand
TGGAAGTACGGCGCTGGTTATAATAAGTCATCTTATCTGGCCGGATAATCCACTTGCACCCTTTATAACTGCGATATTTTTACTGACCATAATCCTATCATTAAGTAAAGATGAATCAGCCGATTGGATGGCCGAAAGCTGGGGCTTTGCCAAACAGATTTTGCCGCTGCTGGCTTTGGGCGTTTTAGCAGCCGGTTTTCTATTGGGAACTCAGGACGGCGGGAAAGGAATCATTCCCAATGAATGGATCGCGTCATTGGTGGGCGGAAATTCAGTCTTTGCTAATTTTTTTGCGTCCATTGTCGGCGCTTTTATGTATTTTGCCACGCTGACAGAAGTCCCTATTCTGCAGGGATTGATTAATGCAGGAATGGGAAAGGGTCCAGCCCTGGCATTGTTGTTGGCCGGCCCGGCCTTGTCGCTGCCCAATATGCTGGTGATTAGGGGTATCATCGGCACACAAAAAACGATTGTCTATGTTTCGCTTGTTGTAACCATGGCTACCATCAGCGGACTGATATATGGATATTTTTTAGGATAAATAGTCACGAAGATACGCAAAGGATACACGAAGAATCACAGATAAAAAGTGAAATATATAATCAATTTAAGGGAGTTGTCCACTTTAAGGATTTGGATAGGAATATTGAATGAAATTTGAAGATTTATCCGGTGAAATTATTGGTTGTGCGATCGAGGTGCATAAAATTCTTGGCCCGGGATTATTGGAATCTGCCTATGAAGAATGTCTGGCTTATGAATTACGAAAAAAGAAAATATCGTACGAACGACAAAAAGAATTGCCTGTTATATATAAGGAAATAAACTTGGAATGTGGGTACAGGATCGATTTACTTGTAGATAACAGAATATTAATGGAATTGAAATCAGTTGAAAAACTTATGCCTGTCCATACAGCTCAGATTTTAACCTACATGCGCTTGTCAAATATTAAGATCGGTTTACTAATCAATTTCAATGTAACTGTATTAAAGAATGGATTAAAAAGATTTGTTCTCTAACTTTTAATAAAACACCGCTGTGGTTCTTCGTGAAATCCCAGTGTGACTTCGTGAAAGAAAGGAATAATTATGCGCATATTGATTTTATGCACCGGTAATTCCTGTCGCAGCCAGATGGCTGAAGGATTTTTAAAATCATTTGATACAAATATGCACGTACGATCCGCGGGAACAAGCCCTTCGGGACAGGTTCATCCAAAAGCTGTTCAGGTTATGGCCGAAGCAGGCATCGATATCAGCGGAGGCAAGCCGGAGAATGTCGATCAATATCTTGATGAGACCTGGGATTATGTGATTACCGTATGTGATAACGCCAAAGAAACCTGCCCTTTTTTTAGTGGAAAAGTAAAACATCGTTTACATATGGGATTTGAGGATCCGGCTGAAGCCACTGGCAAGGAGGCAGAGATATTGGCTGTCTTTCGCCGGGTGAGAGACGAAATTAAACGGGATTTTTATAATTTTTACAGGTTACAACTGACAAGATCATAGGATTTACTGGATTGAACTGTTTTTAATCCGGTCATTCCTGTTATCCTGTCAAAAATACAAAGGAACATGAAATGTTAAATATTAAAGTAGTAGGCGGCGGCTGTAAAAATTGTCAGACACTGGAGGCGCTCTGCCGGGAAATTATTGATGAAAATAATATCGTTGCCGAGATAGAAAAGATTACGGATGTTAATAAATTTGCAGATTATGGCATTATGATGACACCCGGCCTGTTGATAAATAATAAAGTAGTTAGCAGCGGAAAAATTCCTGTAAAATCAACACTAACACACTGGATTTTAGACGCTGATAAATAATCATAAAAATTAATCCGGAGAAAAAAGATGGCTTCGGTTAGTAAAAGATTATCTTTCTTGGACAGGTTCCTGACCCTGTGGATTTTTCTGGCCATGTTTATCGGCGTATTTTCAGGATACTTGTTCCCGCGAATTGTTAATTTCTGGAATATTTTTCAGGTGGGAACAACCAATATTCCCATCGCTGTCGGCTTAATTTTAATGATGTACCCGCCGCTGGCTAAAGTGCGCTATGAGGAGCTGGGAGAAGTATTCAGAAACTGGAAAGTGCTTACCCTTTCGCTGGTGCAAAACTGGATCATCGGCCCCGTTCTGATGTTCTTTCTGGCCATTATTTTTCTAAGCGAATATCCGGCTTATATGTATGGCCTGATCATGATCGGCCTGGCCCGCTGCATTGCCATGGTTATCGTCTGGAATGAGCTGGCCAGAGGCGATACGGAATACGCCGCGGGACTGGTGGCTTTTAATTCTATTTTCCAGGTGCTGTTTTTCTCGGTCTATGCCTGGATTTTTATCACCATCCTTCCCACATGGTTTGGGTTGCAGGGAACGGCTGTCGACGTCACTATCGGGCAAATTGCCGAGAGCGTGTTTATTTACCTGGGCATTCCATTTATTGCCGGCGTCGTTACCCGTTTCTCGCTGATTAAAATAAAAGACAAAGAATGGTATCATAAAAAATTCATTCCCAAAATCAGCCCGATTACCCTGATTGCCCTGCTGTTTACGATTATTGTCATGTTCACGCTTAAAGGCGAATACATCGTTAAAATACCGCTGGATGTGGTGCGAATTGCTGTTCCCCTGCTGATCTATTTTGTGATTATGTTTCTGGTGTCTTTTTATATGGGGAAAAAAGTGGGAGCGGATTATTCCAAATCGGCCACCCTTTCCTTTACGGCGGCCAGTAATAATTTTGAACTGGCTATTGCGGTCGCCATCGCCGTTTTCGGAATCAATTCCGGTGAGGCCTTTGCCGCGGTGATCGGTCCGCTGGTCGAAGTGCCGGTGTTGATAGCCTTAGTTAATGTGGCCTTTTGGTTTCAGAAAAAATACTTCGACAGCGATGTGGAAAAAGGCAGCGTAAAAGCGCCGGATGTTTGCCCGTAATCTGGTTTTAGAAAGGAAGATATATGATTATAAAGGTACTCGGAGCAGGTTGTGCAAAATGTAAAGCGCTGGAACAAAAGTTAATTAATTTAAAAAATCAGCATCAACTGGATTTTGAAATTGAAAAGGTTAGCCAGCTTAACGACATCATGGCCTATGGCGTAATGATAACGCCAGCCTTAGTGATTAATGAAAAAATCATGTGCAGCGGTAAAATCCCGAGAGATGAAGAAATCTTAAACTGGATAAAGGAGGTACAAAGTGCGTAAAATATCTATTCTGATTATTTTCATAGTTCTGTATAACATGTTCTGTGCATGCGATAAGGCTGAAGCTGAAAAATCTAAGCTTACTGCAAATATTTCATCAGAAAAAGGTTGTGTACCGGATGCCGGTTGTGCCGGATGTCCTGATGCTTATGGAAAAGTAGTAAGCACACCAATAAAATCAGGTGTGGAAAGTTCAGAACAACCCTTGATTACTTTTATTGAATTAGGTTCGGTTAACTGCATCCCCTGTAAAATGATGCAGCCGGTTATGAAATCGGTTGAAGAAAAGTATGGCGAACAGATTAACGTGGTGTTTTATGACGTCTGGCAGCCGGATCAGCGGCATTATGCGCAGGATTATGGCATTCGCGTCATTCCCACCCAGGTTTTTCTGGATTGCGATGGTAATGAGATTTTTAGACATGAGGGTTTTTTCCCCGAAGCTGAACTGGACGCTTTTTTACAGGAAAACGGTTTAACGCCAAAAACAAAAAGCTAAGCGCTATGATCGAAGAAATTTTTACTTATCTGACAACCGCTTTGGCCGGCAGTTTTTCAATCGCTCTGGCTGCGTCTTTCGCCTGGGGCGTGTTGAGCATCCTGCTCTCGCCATGCCATTTGTCCAGCATTCCGCTGGTGATCGGCTATATCAGCAGCCAGGGACAGATTAAAGTTAAAAATTCGTTTTCCCTTTCTCTTGTGTTTGCCGTTGGTATTCTGATCACTATTGCCATTATTGGATTGATTACTGCATCCATGGGCCGGTTAATGGGCGACGTTGGAATTTGGGGCAATTGGCTTGTGGCTGCCATATTTATAATTGTTGGCCTGTATCTGATGGATATTATTCGCATGGACTGGAACAGGCTGCCATTAGGCATTTCATCCCGCGCAGGCTTGTGGGGAGCTTTTATATTAGGTCTGATATTTGGCATAGGATTAGGCCCCTGTACATTCGCCTTTTTAGCGCCGGTTCTTGCCGTGGTTTTTCAGACGGCTGATAATAATTTACTTTCAGCTATTCTATTAATCTCGATGTTCGGTTTAGGTCATTGCGCGTTTATTGTCATGGCAGGCAGCCTTACTAATATTGCTCAGAAATATTTGAACTGGACTGAAAAATCAAATACAACCAATGTAATAAAAAAAACTGCAGGACTACTTGTTATTTTAGGCGGATTGTATTTTATTTTTATTACTTAAAATCGATTGGTAATCTTAATTTTAAGTACTAAGCACTCATTTACTTATATTAAACCCAATCACAAATGGCTTCAACATAAGCCGCGGAGCCATCCCGTAACCAGCCATCGAGCTGCGCCGGTTCCTTGAGCTGCTGTCCTCTGTATCTTGAAACTTCAATGTACTGACAATCAAGATCAGCACGCGCGGTCATATCTCCCCATAATTTCTCAAATTGTGCAACAGGATAAATATCTTCCTGGCCTTTCCCCCAGCGTTTTTTAACATCTTTCAGCGTAATATAAGTTGGCATGCGGGCAGCCAGATTTCTAATCGCGCCATCTACTTTTTTCGGCTCTGCCAAATCTTCTCTTCTGAGTGAAAAAACTTTCAGATATTTATCGATATCTATCCATGTGGTATTACTGTTATAATAGGACAAGCCAAACTCCACTTCTTCATCCGGCAGGGTCAACCCTTCAACAAGTCTTAACTGGCCGTCAACTCTGGCCAGGCCGCCGCCCCGGTCATCCAGGCAGCGGGCTATAACTTCGATGGTGAAAGCTTTTTCTTCTTCAATGTGATACCCTAATATGGCAGGATCAATATTTGATCCAAGGGTGTCAATATTATGCAGCATTAAATATCTCAAATTGGGTTGTTTTTTGAATAGATTTAACAGCACTCCATTTCGCAGCATATTCGGGATTTCATACCAATGACCGACCGGGTGCAGGCATTGCAAGGGGAGATTATCCCGATAATCACTTCCCTCTCCCATCTGCAGGGCCCAGTTTAATAATGCGGATCGATAACTTTCGAGAACTTTTTGTTCCTGCTCATCAAGCAGTTTCTGCGGCATTTCTTCCCATAAAAAACGCAAATCGCGAATCATGGGAATCATTCGCAGGCCAACAGATTTTCCCGGAGAAAGAATCAGTGATCCTTCATACCCGTAATTATTTTTCCATTTTAAAAATGTTTCTATTGCCTGGTGGGTCATATAGCTTGTAGTAATGATATGCGTCAGACTGCTATTGAATTTTTTATTGATATAACGGCTTTTTGCCAGATGTACCTCAATAAAAGTCCGGTACTCGTCATTCAATTTGCTAAATGGATTTATGGCTTTAACCACGCCTGCGCCTTTTGTCCACCGGCTGCCGGAGCCTGCCGCTAACGTTACAACGGCAACTTCGCCTCTGCTAATTGCTTTTTCTCCGGCGCGGAAAAATTTGTCCGGCAATTCACCTTTGGCGTCATAAACATTGCCATCTGTTACATCGGTTATGCTTCTGCTTCTTGGTAAACGGTTTTGTGACAGTCCTATCCGTCCGCTCCGTAGATCAGCCTGGATTTGCTCATGCTGAATTTGATCAAATCCATATTCTTTTAACAAATCATTCAGTATCTGATCTTTGTCGGTTTTTTCCTCAATGTTTGGAAGTAAACGATCAAAGAGTGACTGTACCAAACCGCTAAGTTCAGGTAAATTTTTACTGGCTACGCTAACACGATTCAGTTCTGCTTTTGTAAAACGACTCATATGATATTGTTCTGTACGCAGTATTTCCGGTACCGTAAGCATATAATATTGCACAGGCATCAAGGCTTCATTGCCTTCAAGAATTGAAGCAAAACTACCGGTCTCATTAATGGCAAAATCATAAACCACTGGTTCCATGGCAAAAGGAACGGCTTTGTTATAGAGACGCTTTGTCTCATTCATAATTTGTTGGATGCGCCGCTGCGCTTCCGCCTTTTTTGAAGGATTGAATAAAAATCCCATTCCCCCGCCGGACATCCCGCCCAGCATCCAGAAACCCCAAAAATCATTTTTAAATTCATTTTTGACCTGATTGATCAAAGATTCGGTATAAAGACTACTAGCCCAGGGAATGATGGTCTGAATTGATCCATAGAAATTCTGATTCGTGATTTTTCCGATTTCCTTAATATTTCCTGCCTGCAAATACTTAATGATCTGATCAAAAGTTTGTATTGCACTTAATCTGCCTTTCCACTCCGCCTCTGACCTGAGCAAATACTTTTCAGTGACCATTTCCAGTATAGGTCCAACATCCTGCGCCATACCCCCATGAACGAGTACAAGGCTTTCCTGCAATTTCCGCCTGGTTTCCTTCGATACATTTTCATAATCCATTATTTTATGCTCAGGCAGTAAACGACCCTGACTGATCAGATATTCGGGATCGCCTTCAGTTGCTTTGACGCCTGTAATCAATTTAATGCCCGGCCATATTCCGCCGGAATCCTGCCATCCCCCGCCTGAGCCGCCAAGCCATTCACCTAATATGGCTCTCGCAGCAATTAAACGCCGGTCCGCTTCATCAAGCTCACCTGTAAGATTCTTTATTTGTCCGGTAGCCCGCATGCACACAGCAATTAAACTGGCTAATAAATTGGTTGATACCGCCAGTCGCGAACCTTTTGGTATATCGTTTACTTTACTAATTAATTCAATGCCATAACCGGGTTTTATCAGTTTTGACAGCAGTTTGGATAAGGATTGATCCGCGCCTTCCATGCCGGGGGGTACAATGCCTGAGGCAATAACAGCAGCTTTTAACAGGCCCAGGTAATCTTTGGCAAAATCAAATACTTCTGCAATAGTAGTCACTTCTGTGCTGGCCGATAAATCGATGCTGGTTAGTTTAATAATTGGCTTGTCTATAATTCGAAAGTAAGCTACAACAGGCGGTACAGGTTTATTCTTTTGGCCATTGCCGATCACGGATAAATCGATAGATATGTTGATTACCCTGGCGCCCTTGGGATAATCCATGCCAAGAAAAAAAATATCACTCCAGCCGCTGTGTGTTAAATCCATTCTTACCGGCGTGGCTTCCCGCAGTATCGGAAAAAGATCATTTTGAGCGGTTTGTAGGTGTGGAATGACTCTGAGCGGGTGGTCTTCCGGATGACCGATCCGAAACATCCAGCGATTGCCGCTTATTGATCTGACGCTTTGCCGCACCTGGTTAGCTAAAGTCTGAATAGCCAAATTATAATAAGCGGACGCCAGAGCGCTGGAGATGCTTACACTGGGACCCTGTTGTAACTGCACCGCCAAAAAATGCTCAATGGATTCTTCAAATCTTCGTTTTAATAAATTGCCGTATCCTTCGTAAGGAATAAAATCATTATTTTTTATTCCCTTTTTTAACGGAAGAAAAAACCGGTGGATGGCGTAAAGAAAAAATTGCGCCCGTACTCTTTGATATAAATTCTCACAATTTTTCCAAAACGTATCCAGAGCCTGACATTCGGATAATAATTCATTTAATGAAGCCGATTGACAGAATTTTTCCAGAGGACGATCTCTATATTCAGAAGTGTCGGATGTTATAATTTTTACAAGTTCGCTCATATTTTACCTTTGGTTCAATGCCATTTAAATTTAAACTTAATCATTCGGATTATTTTCATGGGAGCCCAGTTCCCTTAAAGCAAGAAGCTCAAGAAGAATGGATAAAACTTCATCACGATCTTTGCCACTCAATGCTAAAGCAATTTGAGCAGTAAGAAGACCATACTTTGATCCGATATTATAGCGCCAGCCCGGATGCTCGATAGCTAGATACTGTTCCTTTTGGGCAAGGATTGCCAGTGCGTCTGAAAGAGTGATTTTCTTCGGATTATCAGCCTGATTAATTTTATCTTCTAAAATTTTAAACACCGATGGCGTAAGCACATGGATACCAAAAAAACAGAGATAATAACTTGATCTTAGACCCGGTACTATCAGTTTTTGTTCCGCCTCTGTCGGTGTTGGTTTCTCGATGACCGTGTCAATTTTGTAAAGATCTTTTCTGCCCTGAATATGCCTGCCGCTCACGGTTCCAAAATACGGCAGATAAATTTCATGGGTCGGCTGCACGGCGGACACGGTACAGTTTTCAATCTGGGCAATTTCCACTACTTTTTCGGCGCAGCCTTTTTTTGACCGGCTTACATTTAAGTGATCGCCCACAAGATGCAAAACCGGCGTATCCCCCACAAATTCCCGGGCACAATGCAGGGCATGTCCGTATCCAAGCGGTTCTCTCTGATGCACAAAATGTAAACGGCCGGCATGATCTCCGGCCACCTGCAGGTATGATTTTTCATCTTCTGGTCTTACAATAACACAAATTTCTTCTATGCCGGCGCGTAAAGTTTCCTCGATGATAATACTGAGTACGGATTTCTCCGAACCATCCCTGTCGACAAGTTTTTGTAAAGGTAATGTACTTTGTTCTTTACTGGCCGCCGTTATCACCGCTTTGGTAATTTTCATACTGATCTCCGTCTTAAAAGCAATCTGATAATATGAATCAAACTATTCATTTTGAATTAAGAATTAAATTTCAGAAAAATTACATATTCAATCAAATAAATAATAGTTTATCATTCCGTAGACACGATCAGATGAGGGATTATCGCACAAGCTCATAAGGATTCATCTGGGAAAGGACTTAAGCCCGGGTGATTTCCTGTCAAGGTACAAGAAAAG
>JAFGKZ010000238.1 GCA_016928315.1 Calditrichaceae bacterium | reverse complement strand
TGAAATAACTAAATTAAAATTAAAAGTAAGAAAACACCAATACTGATTGATCAAACAAAAAGAAAGAAAATATCGTGGCTGTTAAAGCAATATTATTTGATCTGGATGATACACTCTTGGATACCAATATGGATCGTTTTATACCAAAGTATCTGGATGCTTTAGGTTATAAAATGAAGCATTTGATGGATGCAAAAAAGTTAATCGACCTTGTTTTGGAATCAACCTACATGATGGTTAAAAACCAGGATCCAAAATTAACCAATGAACAGGTTTTTTATAATCATTTTTATCCCAGAACAAATTTTTCCCGAACAGAATTTCAACTTCTTATCGAGGAATTTTATGAGATTGATTTTCCAAAGCTTAAAGTATTTACTAATCCAATTCCATTTGCAGCAATATCAATCCAGGCTTTATATGATGAGGGTTATAAAATTGCTATTGCCACGAATCCCTTGTTTCCGGCAAAAGCTATTTATCATAGGATTAATTGGGCCGGATTATCGCATATTAAATTCGATTTGATTACCACTTACGATAATTCACACTTTTGTAAACCAAATCATAAGTATTATCTTGAAATACTTGAAAAGATGGATTTGAAACCTGATCAGGCAGTTATGATCGGCGATGATTATAACAATGATATTATTCCTGCTCAATCCATAGGCATACGGACATTTTTTATTAATTCGACATCAGAGAAAGGTAAATCAGGTTCACTTCAGGATTGCTTTGATTGGATTAAATCAGGGTTTAAATAATATCCTTCCCTTTTTTTATCATCCATAACTTACCGACATTTTCATGAAAAACATCTGGTGGCAATTTTGTTTTTAATACACAATTAAAAAAATTGTATTTATCCAGATCAAAATCAATTATTTGATCCTTCACTTTATTATAATAGAGTGTACCGGGCATCGGCGAAAGAATTGTATAGCCGGCATAGGTTACCTTATGCGAGTTGGCAAAATCAGATAAAGCTGCAAAATCATCCAGATCATAATCCGCCGGTACTACATAATTTCCGCGTATTAGAACGCCATTGGCATGTAAAATATCGATGGCTTTTTCAATATTATCAATGTTATAATCTTTATTATATTGCTTCAATTCTTCTTTTCGGAATGATTCGAATCCCGTAATTACCGCAATGAGACCAGCCTCGGCCATTTTTTTTATCAATAATGGATTTTCCACAATTGTATCCGGACGGATATCCATTACAAAAGATTTTTTTATCCCTTCTTCTTTAATCCTGTCAAACAGATTATTCATTAATTGTAAATTAACCACGGTATTGGCATCGGCAAAGCGAACGACTTCATAAGCATCCAAAGTCTTCAATTCATCAATTATACTCTCAACCTCACGCTGAAAATATTCACCCTTAAATTGCGGCCAGATTGAACAGAATGAACATCGATATGGACAGCCCAGCGATGTGAACAGGTAAGTGGCAGGCCCTTTAGCTTTGCCTACAATATAAGTTTGCAGCCAGCGATTGATTAATGTGCGATCTGGCATTATATAATTTTGTTTTGCGGGATTACAGGTGCGTGGAGCTGTTTTGGCAGCCACCCATTGATTATCTTTTAAAATTAATAAACCGCCAATATCCGATAACGACTTTTTGCTTTCCATGGCATCAACGACGTCTTTCATAATCACGTGCGCAGAATATCCCGGGATTACCATATCGGTAAAATGATCTCTGAAATCATCCGGGCACAGGGTGGCGTGTAATCCGCCGGCTACCGTTAAAATTGAAGGATTATACTTTTTCACCGTTTCAAATATCTTTATACCGGCGTTGAATTCTGAAGCAATAAACGTAACACCAACCATACCCGGATTGAATTTTTCCAGATATTCTTGCACTAATATTTCAAGTTCAGGCGCATCGGGATTCAGATCATATTCACCCTTGGTTTCCAATAATTCCACATCATGATCTTTTAAAGCGGATGCTACGGTTAATAGTCCCAGCGGCGGGCCGATTAATTTTTTATGTATAAAAGGTTTTGCTTTTTCAGGAGCAGCCTCAAGAATTTTATTATGCGGAGACCGGGGCGGATTAATTAACAGGACTTTCATAGCTTTGGCCATATAAAGAATTTAATTTAGTTAGAAGCTGCAGAGCCGTTTTCTTTAGGTCTTTTCTTTGGGCAATCATATCTATTATGCCAAGCAGAAGTGCTTCATCGGCCAGCACAGACCGGCCGCTTAATATCAGATCAATCGCTCTGGATTTACCGATTAATTTTGGTAAAAAATAGGTGCCGCCGCAGCCAGGCATAAGATTAAAACTAATTTCCGGCAAAGCAAACAAAGCATGCGGTGAGGCAATCCGATAATGACAGGACAGAGCCAATTCAAAGGCGCTGCCAAGACATAAACCGTTAACGATGGCGATTACCGGAAATGGGCATAAAGATAGAGATTCCAGATAATTAATATTATTTTCAAAATAACTGAACTCTTTTTTGTGAGCAAACTCAGCTAACTCAGTAACATTTGCTCCCGAAGAAAAATGCCGGCCTTCTCCCGTAACTATCAAACCGTTTAATGTTATGTTTGGCAGATTGTTTTTTAAAAAATCGGAAAGTTCAGCAAAAAATAACGCATCCATTTCATTTTTAGGGGGACGGTTTAATACTAAAAATCCTATTTGATTTTCTTTATAAAATTTTAATGACGGCCTGATCATTTTTTTGATTCCATTACTGATGCAAATCCATATACATTTTTTGATGTGTGAGAGATTGAGATATGGATTTGTTTATAATCATCATATAAAAATGAATTAACTTTGCTAATACAAGGCGCGCCATGTGGATTATGCTTTAAAATTATTTGTTTCTCGGATATAGTCTGATTAGTATTTTGCTCATTAATTAGTTTTTTCAACGCTATTTTTAATACATAAAGTCCTGCCAGTGTCTGGATATGTTTATTTTCAAGTTCAAATAATTCAGACTTTGTAAAGCAATTATTTTTAATTTGATCCAGGTTGCATTCAACTTCATCTATAGCAACAATTTCAATCTTTGAATGTATTTGATTTTTCATTGGCTTATTTTCAACGTATCCAGCCGCCGTGCCAGTTTAATAAAATTTTCGGTCTCAATTTTCAGCGCCTCATCGCGGGATAGGATTTCACTGTTATGGATGGATTGCATTATCGTCCGTATCAGGTGAACAGGTTTATTAGCTGTTAGCGATTTGAGATAGTTTATCGATTCATCAATTACCTGACTACCGGTGAAAATCCGATCAACCAATCCAATTTTAAGAGCTCCTTCACCGTTTATCAGTTCTGCAGAAAGGATGAGCTTAATCATGTTTTTGCGGCTAAGCCTGCCTGTGCCAAAGACAGTGCCGCCAAAGCCGGGCATTAATTGGATGCCGGATTCGGGAAATCCAAACATGGCATTTTTTGAAGCGAAAATAAAATGGCAGGCCAAAGCAATTTCCAGTCCTGCGCCAAGGCAGCTGCCCTGCACTGCCGCAACAACAGGTACGGGACACATTTGAACGCTTTTAATAATCTGTTTTCCTTGATTTAGTAAATTTTCAAAATCATCAGGATTTTGTATTTGTTGTGCGATACTTTCACGATCGGCGCCTGCGCAAAAGTTACGTCCGGATCCTTTAATCACAATACCTTTTAAGACATCATTACTTAAAAATGTATCAAGTTTATCCTGATTAATGAAAATTGGAGAGGTCAATTGATTATAAGGCGGATTATCCAGTTCGATAATTCCAATTTCATCCCGAATAAAAGAATTTATTTGCATACGATTAAATTTATTGTAATTACTGCATTTTATCAATATAGAATGGTGAGGGAAAAGATGACAAGGAATATGGATCTTTTATGATATTTTCTGTTCTGTGAATAAGTTTACTTCATGGATATACCCAGAATGGAAACGTCATCATCAAAGTTATCCTGGCCGATAAATTGACGTAATTCTGTTATTAAATTGTCCAGACTGTCATCAAGAGGCAAGTTAGAACTGTTCTTTAATGAGTCACATAATCGTTTGAGTGTAAACATTTTCCGGTCCGGATTGGTTGCTTCGTGGATACCGTCAGAATAGAGAAAAATGCGATCGCCGCTATTAATATCGATTTCAACAACTTCATCATTTCGCGGTAAATCCCAGCCGATAGGAATACTGCCTGCTTTAAAAATTTCAATACTTTTATCAGCACGGATTACGATAGGATAATTGTGTCCTGCGCGGGTAAATTTTATCTTTTTGGTTTTTACATTCACAATCATATAAATCATAGTAAAGTACATACCATGACGCTCAAAACTTCTGTCTTCATCGAGGGTGGCGATAACTTTTTCAGGTGAATTTATTTTGTAATAAGGCGGATCGGATATGGCAATCTTTAAAATATTTTGCTTTGTAACCGTTGTGTTGAGCATTTGTGATAAACTAACGCTGAACAGAGCCGATGCAACGCCATGGCCGGATACATCGATATGATAGACGCCAAAATTATATTCATCAAGCCGGAATACATTATAAATATCGCCTGATACAAATTGAGATGGATAAAAACGTGCGCTAAATTCCACATTCGGAATACCAAGCAAATCTTTTGGCAGCAAACTCATTTGCGCTTCTCTGGCTGCACTTAGATTTTTTTCGATACTATTTAATGCAGATTCTAAATGTTCTTTTTGTAGTTCGAGGGTATGTTGCTGCTCTTTTATTTTTTGTAAAATTCTGGAAAGGCCATGTTTCTGTAATGCGGCGATATCTTTATCGGTAAGACCTAATCCATGATAATCCTCTGTCATTCAATTGTCCGTATTATTTATATTCCAGCCCAATGTTCCTGTGTTATGTTTTTACTAATTAGTTAGAACTTAAATAATAATCGAACATTTATCGAAATAATTAAGTGGAAAATGGCAGTGAGCAAGGATATATTGTATCAAAGTTAAATCTGTGAAATAATATCAGCTTATATAAACCAAACAGGGGAAGATTTAATTGAAAGCAATACGTATTCATCGACACGGCAATGTTGATGTTCTGCAGATTGATGAAATTGAAAAGCCAATTCCTAAAGCAGATGAAATTCTGATACGGATGTCAGCTGCAGCTTTAAATCACCTTGATATATGGGTGCGGAAAGGATTGCCGGGTGTGCCGCTGCCAATTATTTTGGGTAGTGATGGGGTTGGCATCATTGAAGCGATTGGAAAAAATGTATCCGGGCGGTATAATTTTTCAATAGGGGATGAAGTTGTCATCGCTCCGTTGCGGTTCTGCGGTCATTGTGAGAACTGCAAAAATGGAAAGGAAAATCTTTGTTCTGAATTTGGAATTTTAGGTGAAAGCCGCGATGGTTTAATGGCAGAATATGTGTCTATTCCGGCACAATCCATAGTAAAAAAGCCAATTGGAATAAACCTGTACGAAGCAGCCGCTTATCCTTTAACAGCTATAACAGCCTATCACATGCTTGTAGAAAAAGCACAGATCAAAAAGAAAGACTGGGTACTTATTTATGGCGCTTCCAGCGGCGTGGGCATTATGGCTATACAAATTGCCAAAGCAATGGGTGCAAAAATAATTACGACAGTTGGCACTGGCGCCAAGCATAAAATGGCTCAGAAATTGGGCGCCGATCTTATTATTAATTACAAAAAAGAGTCAATTAGTAGATTGGTTAGATCAGTAACAAATGGCGAAGGTGCAGATATCATTATTGAGCATACAGGCGCAAACACCTGGTCTGAATCACTACGTTCCTTAAAACGAGGCGGAAAAGTGATTATCTGTGGCGCTACAACCGGCCCGATAGTAAAGATTGATTTGAGAGCTCTTTTTATAAAACATCAGCAGTTAATCGGATCAACAATGGGCACTTTGCAGGATTTGCGGGATGTAAATGAATTAATTGAAACCGGCAGAATTATACCGATCATTGATAGGATTTTTGATTATAGTGAAATAAAAACGGCTCATCAAAGACTGGAACAAGGAAAACAGTTTGGAAAAATCGTTATAACTTTTAATAAATAATACTTTCGTCTTCAAGTATTGTTAAATGATTGAAATAATGAAAAAAACTATCGGTTTCTAATAGAGCAATATGCACGAAGATATTATAAACAGTGATAATTGGAACAACATCCGCTTAAATTTTGAGGTAGATGCGCCAGTTGAAATCATGTTTACTTCACAATTTATTTTTTATAATAGAATAGTGTATTTACCATAGGTTGATCTGCCAATTGGTATATTTAATGGTCACTTGTGTAAACTTTTTTAAAGATTATAAAAAAACTCATAATGATTGTACTCATATTTTTTTCTAAACATTTAATGACCGTAATATCCCCAATTCCAGGCCCCGCAGCTCAGCCAAGCCACGCATTCTTCCAAATAATGAATAGCCTGGATAGATGCCTTCCCGGTTAGCATCGGCAAGAGTCAGATGCCCATGATCCGGCCGCATTGGCATACGGGCATTGATTTCATTTGATTCTGCCCGTCTCTTTTGTTCAAGTAAAAGCGTTTTCATAATTGTATATAAATCGATTTCACCATTAAGGTGGTGATCTTCCATAAAATCACCATCAATGTTTCGGGTTAAATTCCGGAGATGGATAAAATTGATGCGTTTTACAAATTTATTCGTTATATCAATCAGATCATTATTGATGCCGGCGCCAAGTGATCCGGTGCAGAGTGTTATCCCATTTACAGGTGAATCAACCGTCCGTAGAATTTTATCCAGATCATCGGCTGTGCTGACAATTCTTGGCAGACCGAGCAGTGACCAGGGCGGATCATCCGGGTGTATAGCCAGTAGAATACCGGATTCCTCTGCCACCGGTACAATTTCTTTGATAAATATCTGCAGATTGTCCTGTAACTGTTTCTTGCTGAAAAATTGGTATTCATTTATAGCCGCTTTGAAACTTTCCATTGAATAGGCTTCAAGCGAGCCGGGAAATCCAAGCAGAATCGTTTCAGTTAATTTTTCTTTTTGTGATTCACTTAAACTGTCGTAATACACTTTTGCCTGATCGATTTGTTTTTGATTGTAGGATTCAGCTGCGTTCGGTCTTTCGAGAATATAAAGATCAAAAGCTGCAAATACGTTCGCGTCAAATTTGGTAGTAATGGATCCATCTTTGAATTCAACTTTAAGATCGGTACGCGACCAGTCCAGAACGGGCATAAAATTATAACAGACTCTGTCAACGCCGCATTTGCCAAGATGGGCAATCGTTTTCTTGTAATTATCGATATATTTTTTAAAACTTCCTGTGCGCTTTTTAATATCCTCATGAACAGGAACGCTCTCAACGACTGACCATGTTAACCCTTCAATTTCAATCATCGCTTTGCGCTGTTTTATTTCGTCAATAGTCCAGGTAGTGCCAATGGGTATCTGGTGCAATGCGTTTACTACACCGGTTGCGCCGGTTTGTTTAACTTCTTTAAGGCTGATTGGATCTTTTGGACCAAACCAACGCCAGGTCTGTTCTAATGCCATATATTTATCACTTTCTGAACAACAAATGCGTTGTCCATATTAACAAAAAATTTTAAAAAACTTAAAAATAAAATATCTATTATACGCCGCTAAATATACTGAATCCACCGTCAATTGGTATCACCGCACCTGTAACAAACTTAGATGCATCGCTGGCCAGCCATAAAACCGTGCCCACCAGTTCATCAGGTTCGCCAAATCGTTTAAACGGTGTAATTTTAAGTATTGTGGTGCCTCTATCGGTAAGGGAGCCATCCTCGTTCGTCAATAGACTGCGGTTTTGTTCAGTAATCAGAAAACCAGGGGCAATCGCATTCACTCTGATTTTATCACCAAATTTCTGTGCCAGTTCAACAGCCATCCATTTTGTAAAATTATCAATCGCTGCTTTGGCAGCGGAATATCCAACAACCCGCGTGATTACACTGGTGGAGGCCATCGATGATATGTTGATTATTGAACCGCTCTTTTGTTTAGCCATATCTTCACCAAAGATCAGAGTCGGCAAAACTGTACCGATTAAATTCAGATCCGTCACTTTTCTAAAATTCTCTATCTTCATATCAAAAATAGTTTGCCCTAAACCTATAGTAGCGCTGGTCATATTGCCGCCGGCAGCATTTACCAGAATATCAATTTTACCAAATTTTGTCAGTATCTTATCATTAACAGCTTTTAGATTGTTTTCATCCAGCACATCACATTTGTATCCTGTAATATCATTATCGTTTGTTTTTAATGATTTTACTTTTTTCTTGAGATTATCTTCATTGATATCTAATAAAACAACCCTTGCGCCGGAATCCAGTAAACCCTTGGCCATTTCACCCGCTAAAATGCCTCCGCCACCTGAAAGAACTGCAACTCTACTTTTAATATCAAATAATGATTTTAATACTTTCATTTCTCTTTTTATACCTTCTCTTAATTAATTTACTTACATTTTCATTATAATTTTTATCGTATTAATTAAACATTTCT
>JAFGKZ010000237.1 GCA_016928315.1 Calditrichaceae bacterium | reverse complement strand
ATTCTGGAATAATTGAAAGGACAACGGTTTTTCATTATTCTCTTCAGATTCAATACTCGTTACAGTATTTTTTTGGCCGGGGCTGCCCCCTATTCTTTGCGAGGATCGCCAGTTTTCTGCAATTGAATTATCGGCAGCCGCATCAATTAATTCCAATGTATAACCCTGTCCGTCTGCCTCAATCGGCCAGGGAACTGAATCATCATAAAGTACTTCATCTATAACCTGACTCAGACTATTCAGTAATTGAATTTTCTCTCCGCTGCCGCTCAAACCGAATCCCGATGAACCGCCAAAGTCACCAATACAGTTATTTACTTCCGGATGCATATTTTTAAAATCACTTAACGATTCACAAAGCACCAGATAGGAATGGGCGTTGATAATCTGAGGATCCGGAATGATAAATATATTACCCGCAGTATTTTCATCTTTCAATATGCAACCGGATAAATCAATCTCATAATCACTTGTGTTAAACAGCTCCACCCAATCACCCCCATCAAAATCCTCATGCGCATTATAATTAATTTCGTTAATAACAATAATTGCAGCTGGATCTGCCTCAAAAACAGCTTGGATATCAACGTTCTCAGCTGAATTGATGGTAATGGTTCTTTGATCCGAAGGATAGGATTCCGGTAACCAGCCGAAGAATTTATAGCCCGGTTTTGGAGTCGCCGTAAGTGTTACCGGTACATCGGTAAAGTAGGTGCCGGCCCAGGGAAACTTATTCAGCGTAAGGGAATTTAGTTTTAAATACCCTCGCGAAACATCTGTATTAACACTAATTGCTATTGTATCATTAATTCCGTACTCGGATAAAATTTGATTACGCACAATATTCGGGCGCTGCCGGGCAAAATTTCGCAAAAACTCAACATTCGATTCCCATTTTGATAATGTCACTCCCCATCGATCAACTTCGTGCGGCATTTCCGGTTCAATAATCGCAACCAGTGAATCGAGTCTTGTTATCATGCTCTCTGTACTACAATAACTGTTAAGATAATCAGCCACTCTATTCATAAATGCAAATTTAAAATCCTGATTTAGTAATAATTTTTGAACCAGAAGATTTGCCCATTTTTCTTTTTCAATAAGATTATAATTACTAAATCCATCCCAATTCAGTTCGGTATAGGCGCGATCCATATCCCAAATAGTAAACTGCCATTTTGCCGCGGGCTTAATATCTTTATAGGCAAAACAACCCCAAGTCCAGCTGCGATATTGAGTACACTGGATCAACGCCTGAAGGACCAATAAATTTTCCATATCTACCCGTGATTGCATTTCCGCATAATCAGCGGTATCTGAAAAATCACCTGTCTTAACAAAATTCCAAAAATCATCCCATGCAGCGCGTGAACCATATTTTACGACAGCGCCGGATTTCTCAAATCGCATTAAATCAAAAGTCTGGAATCCCAAATGATCCTGAATAAAGAATTCATTAATGCTTTCACGGATATTATAGATACCCCAGTAATCATTATTAATATTGAGAATGGCAAAATTACTTAATGAACTCAATTGATTTAAATCATTCCAGGTTTCCGAAACAAGCGGATCTCTGAGTAAGGTTCCATTACTCATTTGTACATCATCATCATACCCGGCACGTAGTACTAAATTTTTAAATGATTGAACCGCAGAGTTCTTAAACATAGCATAGTCCAGCCATTCAGATCCATAGCCGTTGCGGAAAAATAAACGAAAAGACTTTTTGTTTCTGGAGCGGGACGTACTGCCCTGAATACGGATGCCTGCAGGGACTGAAAACTCTAATTGGTCTTTAAAATACTGAATATGAACATCCCTCTCCCATTCAAATCCATACTTATCCCAGTTAGCATAAATTCCTATCTCACTGTCAAACATATTATCAGGATCCGTTATCAGAGTTAAGACCGGCAGATTGAAATTTTCATCTATGTAATATGCATTTGAAACAATAGGGCCATTGATGTAATTATCCTTGACTGCCCGGGCCCGTATCACACTGCTGGAGTTTAAGACCATAGGAGCAATCAATCTTGACGATAGTGAATCAGGATTTGAACCATCTGTGGTATATACTATTTCGGATAAAGGATCATCATCTGAAATATTCAGAGAAAAAGATGAACTATACAATCCCGCCGGATTAGAGAATGTAACACTATCTGCAACGCCCAGAAGACCAGGCATGTTTTTATATCCGGGTGTAGGCTTCTCAAAGAAAAACCAGGAATCATCACCATCGGGATAACGCCCCATTGAAATATTGGTCGTTTGTGGCTCATATGTTACGGAATCAATTATGGTAAAACTATCCGGATCAACTAAAATAATTTGTTCTCCCTCTTTGGATAGTTTAAAACCCAAATGCAGGAGACCATCCCAGGGCTCATCATCTGCCCAGAGTATTTTATATCCACATGAGTCAATTGTGGTTGAATCCGGATAACCATAAGGAATTTGCCATTTAGTTAACTCATTGATATCATCGGTTATATAATAACCTGCCAAATTCAGCGTACTATCAGTGGAATTATATATCTCAATCCAGTCACCATAATCTCCATAAGTATCCGAAATCCAGTTGAGATTACTAGACATAAATTCATTAATATATAAATTGGATTGAGCTGTTGCATCATCGAAAAATATACATATTAAAATGAATAAGTATATTCTATTTATCGCATTCATACTATCTTAGTTCCTGTTTTTCCTTTATAATAGGAATAGAGTTTTGACAAAGCAAATATAACTAAAATAGTATGCATATTTTAATTGTACAAACGTTCTTTTAATAACGCCGGCTGAAAAAAAAGGGCAATAAAAAGCCTAAAATCGATTTGTAAATATTTTTTTTTACTTATAAATTCAATATGCTGTAATCGGCGTGAATTAAATATGTTTGATTATTATACGGAGTAAATATGAGTTTGATGGATAAATTAATTGTCTGGTCTTTACCATTTGTTCCAAAACCAATTGTAGGTTATTTCTCAAAAAACTACATTTCTGGGCCTAATCTGGAAGATGCCGTTCGGGTAATTAAAGACCTTAATTCAAAAGGAATGATGGCAACTATGGATCTGTTAGGAGAGGAAAGCAAAGAAAAAAGTAAAGCGCAGGAAGCGGCTGAAGAGTATGTGAATATTTTAAAAACGATACATGATGAGAAATTAGATTCTAACGTGTCTGTTAAACCAACGCAAATGGGTCTGTTAATTGATAAAGAGATATGTTATCAGCATATCAGGCGCATTCTTGAAACTGCAAAGCAATTCAATAATTTTGTACGGATCGATATGGAAGACCGTCATTGCACAACCGAGACAATTGAGATATTTCTCAGGTTAAAAGAAGAATTCGAAAACTATGTCGGTACCGTAATTCAGGCCTATCTGAGAAGAACTTCTGCCGATATCACTAATTTAATCAAACACAAGGCAAATTTACGTTTATGCAAAGGTATTTACGTGGAACCGAGAGAAGCTGCTTATAAAGATATGGCTATCATAAATGAAAACTATAAATACAATCTGGAAAAATTACTGGCTGCAGGATGTTATGTCGGAATAGCCACGCATGATGAAGAATTGGTCTGGCATGCTTTGAGTATGATCGAAAAATATCAATTAAAACCTGAACAATACGAATTTCAAATGTTGTTAGGCGTGGATGAAAAACTAAGACAAATTATTATTGATGCCGGCCATCGCTTGAGAGTATATGTACCGTATGGGCAGGAGTGGTACGCTTATTCTACCAGGCGATTGAAAGAAAATCCCAAAATGGCTGGTTATGTATTTAAAGCCATTTTTAATCTTTCGTAGATGGATTGAATAACTTGAGGCTGCAGAAAAATTAATATATATTTGCTGGAAACTGTTTATGATTAAACTCCTTTCATAAATTGACGAATACAATTTTGCGTTTTCAAATTGGATATAGTGCAAAATAATTTCGGATTAATGCGTTTTTTATTTGTATTATGCAAAAGCTAACAACTCAAATGATGTTAATCTGAATATGTGTAATAACCAAAATGTGTAAAAAATGATTGATGTATTATCTAAATATTTCAGCACTTTTTTTAAACACACTTATTTCTATAAAGATGATCTTTATTTAAAGCTTCAAAAAGTATTTGATAACGAACCTCAGGAGCTTCTAAGCAAAGTTGATCAAAATAGTTTTAATTTTAGGCTGCTGGATTTACTGACAACCCTATTATTCCCATTAAAACGAAAAATACAATTATTAACCAATAATCATAATGGGAGTAATGAGTGGAACATTGTTTTTGCTCATCAAAAAGTAGCACTCACAAATTCAGAAAAATTAAAGCTAATGGCTGTTGATAAAAACACTGCTTTTCTGAGTTCAAATGATTCTGTTTATCAGGATACACTGATCGATATTTCCCGATTTAAACCGCAAAAGATACTAATATTCCAGATTTTTGAACAATATTATTATTTACTTATTATACGAAAAATGAATTCAGAGACCAACCGGGTACTTACTCTGATTCAGATCATAATTAAGGAATTTCATAATCGCCTAAACGATTATCGGGAAAAGGTAATTTTAAAATCCAAAGTTACTTCATTAAAACATGATATATACGAAAATCAGACCGCACTGAGGCAATCAGAGCGTTTACTAAAAAAACGAGCTTATGAAATTCATAACCTGATGGAAATAAGCAATGAGCTTTATTCGATTTTAAACCTGGATCAACTCATAAATTCCGCTCTTTTAACATTGGTGGGTCAGCTTTCCTGCCAACGTACTTTCGCGTTGATCTATAACCAGAAAGAAAGAGAATATTCCCATT
>JAFGKZ010000236.1 GCA_016928315.1 Calditrichaceae bacterium | reverse complement strand
ACAATCCCTTTGGAATTTTATATAATCCAATATCGATATGCAGCGGGCTGTCTTGGATTGCCTCCGGAAAAGAATTCACAAAAAATGATTTAATCCGGCACAATGGGTTTTGGCACTCCTGGTATCACCATGGCAGTTATTCTCATCCGGATGGTAAGCAGTGTTTAGCTCGAATTAATGACAAATTACACGAAACAAAACAGTTTTTTAGTGAATGCAATTATCTCATCATTACATACGGAACCGCATACGTGTTTGAACATATTGCATCCGGTTTGATTGTTTCGAACTGCCATAAAATTCCTTCCAATCAGTTTAAACGCCATCGACTGAGTATCAGGGATATTGAAAATAATATCTGGAACACCATAACATTGGCAAAAAGTACAAGTCCATCCATTAAGATCATTTTCAGTATCAGTCCCATCCGCCACCTGAAAGATGGCATGGCAGAAAATCAACTTAGTAAATCTGCGCTGATAGTAGCTCTGCACAATGTAATCAAAGATAATGATTCATGCTTTTACTTCCCCGCTTACGAAATAATGATGGACGATTTAAGGGATTATCGGTTTTACGAGACTGATCTGACACATCCGAATCAAATGGCTGTGGATTACATATGGGAGATATTCTCGGCATCCTGGTTAAGTGAGAAATGTAAATTAATTATTGAGGATATAAGCCGTTTGAATAAGGCTCGTGCGCACAAGTCGCTATTTCCAGGCTCAAACAAGCAAAAGGAGTTTATACAGAAACAATTGCATATAGTTGATAAATTAAAGAAAAAATATCCACATATCGATTTTTCGAAAGATATAGATTATTTTAAGAATGCTATAACTGAGAATTAATTGATATTAAACGGTTGTTTCTGGCCGGTTTTGGCATTTTCCAGAGCTTTTTCTACTTTTTTGGCCATCTGTTTTATGGTATAGGGTTTCGGCAAAAAATTATAATGTTCATTCATGATACCGCTTTGTATGATATCACTATCTGTATAGCCGGATGTAAGGATGATTTCAATTTCCGGACGCATCTTTTTTATTCGATCTGCCAATTCATCGCCGCGCATACCCGGCATAACAATATCAGTGAGCAGCACATCAATCTTTTCAATTTTATTATTTTTATTGACAATTTCCATGGCTTTTAAACCATCTTCCGCTTCTAAGACATCGTAGCCTAGCGAGTTAAGGAATGAACAGGCCAGCTCACGTACATTTTCATCATCTTCAACAACCAGAACCGTTGCTTTTCGTTTGGCTACAACTGCGCTGGTATCTTCTTTTACAGATGTCACTTTTTCGTCACCGGCAACTGGCCAGTAAATAGTAAAAGTAGTCCCCTTCCCCGGCACGCTTTCAGGATAAATATAGCCGTTATTTTGTTTTACAATGCCGTAAACCGTCGAGAGGCCAAGTCCGGAACTGCGTCCCTCTTCCTTGGTTGTAAAGAATGGTTCAAAAACTTTGGATTTTATTTCCTCGTCAATTCCAATTCCTGTATCTTTTATGGCAATCGCAATATGTTTTCCTATATGGCTGCCCGGATGGCTGGCAACAAATGTGTCATCCAGTTCTACTTGATTCGTTTCAATAACAACTTTTCTTTCACTGTTATTTATACCAACTTCATTTATAGCATCACGTGCATTCACTACCAGGTTCACAAGAATCTGCTGCATCTGCCCATGATCGACTTTAATATTGTTGATTTTTGTATTCAAATTAGTTTCAAAAATTATGTCTTCACCAATTAAACGTTGCAGCATTTTTGTTAATTCAGTAATCAAAGCATTGATATTGGTTACTTTAGGTTTAATAATTTGTTTACGACTGAATGCTAACAATTGGCGCGTTAATTTTTCAGCGCGTTTACCGCCCTTAAGAATATTGACAATATTATTATAATGCTCATGATTGCTGTTCATACTCATCAGCACCATATCTGCATAGCCATTGATCGCTGTGACAATGTTATTAAAATCATGCGCGATGCCACCGGCTAATAACCCAATGGATTCCATTTTTTGTGCCTGAAAGAGCTGTCGTTCCAATTGCCGCTGTTCAGTAACATCCCGCATTATACCTTCATAGGCCACTATGTCGCCTTTTTCATCTCTCACGGCTTTTGCCGTTTCCAGAACAGTGATGCGTTTTCCGTCTTTGCGTTTTAGAACGATTTCATAAGCGGTGACGTGGCCTTTTTCTTCCAGTATTTTCTGTAATTTTTTCCGGTCTTCCGGATCAGCATAAAATTCATCCGCAGACTTATCCTGCAACAAAGCGCTTACACTCGAGTAGCCAAGCAACCGTGCACCAGCCGGATTTATCTCCTGAATCTTACCTTTTGGCGTCGTAATAAATACAACATCATCCGTCCGTTCTATCAGCCCGCCCAGCTTATTCTCCGACTTTCTGGATAACCAAATTGATTTTTTCTGCTCGAGAACACTCACAAATATTTCGCCAGACTTTTCCAGTAAATATACATTATCATCATCCCAATGTCTTTCAACTTTTACAGAATCAAATCCCAGATATCCAATTAACTTATCATAATTAATCAATGGTAATAATATAAACGACTGGACGCCCTCAACTGAAAAAATTGCCTTAATGGAGCTGGCCTGTTCCGGCAGTTGATTTATATTATTTACGATGACAGATTCACGTTTCCTTAGCCTCTCCATTAGCCATTTAAAATCATCATTATTAATATCATCGTGATTTTTTATTTTCTGCTCTATACCTTTTGCGCACCAACTATGTGAATTATAGATACTATTTTCATTCTTATGTATTAAAAAGATATATCCCCGGTCAACTTTAGCATGCTCTGCAATTTTCTTAATGGCTAAATTAATTGAATCATCAATTTCATCTCTGTGAATTTTAAGAAAATGTGTTGCTATTTCCTTTAACAATTCCAATATCTGGAATCTTGATAAAAGCGATAGATTTTGATCTTCTAACGAAGCTTTGTTTTCTTCCAGACCGGCTTTAAATTTTATCAGATCTTCCGAACTTTGTTTCTTGAGTTCCAATTCAGACAACAGATTATTATGCGTATTTTTTTCAATTAATAATATCTTTTCAAGCAGATAATTTTTGCGGGTAAAATATTCAAATAAATAATTAACTGTCATACCGGCAAAATTAGTAAGTATCAATACAACAACCGGCCTAAGGATATTGCCTAAAGTTACTCCAGTAAACGCCATTTGAGAAATGGCGAACATCATCAGTATAATCCAGCCTATTACAGTCGCAACAACAAACCGCAGCCGCAAAAACAGGTATCCATACAGAGTTACCGATACTATACTATAAATAAAAAAGTGGTTAGAAACTGGCCAGATTATGCTGGTACTCAGTATGGTAATCGCACAAACACTAAATATAATAATACCAGCAGTTTGTAAATATTTTTTAATACTATGATTAAATGAGGCAATGATTATAGAAATCGCCGGTATGGCAAATAACAGATCTTGTAAAATAATGAACCGGGCATCAACATCAGAAAAATACCAGAAACGTAAAAGCATATAAATAAAATAAAGCAGTGAAACAGAGATGATTGATGCACGAAAGAAACCTACATTTGATAAATAACCGGTCTCTTTAAATGCCTGTTCCTCGCTAGAGCTTGCAAATGCCAGCGTTATTTTATTCATCTCATACTCGATTGGAGTACTCAGATGATTTTTTTCATTCATTTTCATTATATAACAATCCCAAACTTTGGTTTAGGATATTATCTTTGTAGTATCATTTTGATTGTTTTTACATAATTCGAAGTTCTGAATGTAAAAAAATAGATACCGGATGATACTAAAAAGTTATGTTCATTTTTTCCATCCCAGGAAAAATCGTGATATCCTTCACTGATTAAAATATTATTGGCAATCCGTTTAACTCGCTCGCCTAATATATTATATATATCGGCTGTAATATACGCCTCCTTAGGCACTGCAATTGTGATGTTTGTAACAGGGTTAAAAGGATTTGGATAATTCTGAGAAACAGAAAATTTTTCTGGTAATATTTTAAACTCGGATTTAATCGAATTTAAATAGTCACGATTTCCAACAATCAGCCTGTATTGTTTATTCTTTTGAAAACTGCTGATTTTTCCTTTTGGTAATAATATATTACCTTCCCTGGCTATGACACCCCAATCATATGTATCGGGAAGATTTTTTGGGATTAAATTTAATAAAGTTTTACCAGAAATGGTACTTTTATATTCAAAATCATATTGATAATGTGTATTATTTTTATATTTATAATTCGCACATAATTTAACTGACTTATTATTCTCAATTTTTTCTGTAAAATACAGGCTGATATGATCACCAATTCCGGGCGCTTCATAACTATCCCAGCGATCTAATTTATCATTAGAGCTGTTACGAACCCCCGCAAAATTAAATCGGTCTGCATATCGGCCGCGCTGCGCTTCAATCTGAAAATACCATTCACTTTCATCACTATCCTGATCCGGTTTGGCAAGCTTTGAAATGGCAGCTTCAACAGCAGGAACAACTATAGCCGTGTCCCGATCGGCATAAAATCCATAACCTTTGAAAGGCTCTAAAATCTTTGGATAAATCATTTGTGTTCCATCCCAAAATTTAAGATCCATTCCATTTGTTGATGGATGAATATCCGACCACAATACATTAAATGCATAAGGAATACCAATCATATTCCAGCCTTTTTTCAGGTCAATTGTAAATGCTTCACCTGATAGAACGGTCTGACAGTCATTTATGTTCAATTGTTTTGATTTTTTAGTAATTAAATAGAGCGCTTTCCCGGGCGGAAGTTTAGTATTCATATCCTTCTGTTCAACAAATACAGTATCTGTCGGATCCCAATCAAAAATACGGTATTTTGTGTTATCATATGTTCCCAGCTCATCCCCGAATAATTCTTTCAGCGTCTGCCCTTTGGAATTGAATGGCACGGATATCATTTGATAATCATTGGCTAATGTTTGTTGTGGAAAACCATATTGAGGAATTTGAATGCTTAAAGCCGCTGGGATTGTCTTATAAGCGGCAGGATAATAGGATTCTCTACCACCGTGTTCGATTCGAAGATAATATTCCAATCCATATTCTGTAATTATATCAGAATTCAAATCCGCTGACCAGATGACTTGATCACCGCTTGTTAAAGCAAGTGAATCAAAGTCATTTACTGAAGTTTTACGAATGTATAAAACTGCTTCGCTGATAGTGGATTCCTGATCCCGGATTCTCGTCTGGAATTTTCCATTGGTATCCAAACTTAATTGAGTGGCTAAGGAATCAAGTCTAACTTCAGGTGGGGTTTCATCCATGATACCGTTAGCATAAATCGTATATTCATGGGGACTATCAATGGTATCATTACTAAAAATAATAAGTGTGCACGTATAGGTTCTCAATTCTGTGGGGCTAAATATCAATTTTAACTGGTTAGACGAAGATAGAGGCTCTATCGTGAACGGTAAATCATTAGATTCAACAGCAAAAGCGGATGAACCTGTTTCGCTGATTGCAATACTATCAATTTTCAATTCTGTATCATCACTTAAATTCTCTATTACTAATGGAAAAAGTGAATCACCGGTGATAACAGCATTCCCAATATGGTGCACCGAATCATCAAATAGATATAAATAGGGCACACCAGCTACAATACCGGTAGCGGCCAATTCTAATTTTAGTGAATCCTGTTGATAAGCATTACTGATAACATTAAGTACAGCCTTAGATTTTAATCGATTAATTGGCTCGAATTTGACATCGATTGAATCAGACTCAACGCCCGGTGCAATGATTAACGGAATTGGCGGCATATCAATTTGAAAAGCATTATATCTGTCATTTTCGATTAAGAATTCAGCAATCTCGAGATCAGCATTTCCAGTATTCGAAATTACAAATGATCGGGTTTTGCTTGAACTTGTTTTTACACTGCCAAAATCCAAGATATCAGGATTGCTTGATATGTAAGCTGCAATACCCCGGCCTTTTAAATTAATGGCAATATCCATACTGTCTATGACATTTGTTGTGAACTCCAATTGCGCTTCATCCGTTCCAAGTTCTTTCGGTATATACCGAATTATAATAGAATCACTCTCACCCTGTTCGATTAAAAGAGAATCGATTTCTGATTCAAGTACAAAATTACCATTTTCCGTACCAGTGAGATGTACATTTTCAATCTTGAGTGTCGCAGTGCCATTATTCAAAATTACTTTACTGATATTAACCGACTCACCCCGCCAGATGTCGCCAAAATCTATTTCATCATCACCATAGGATATGCCTGGTGTTACGACTCTGGCTGATATATCTACGCGAATTGTATCTTCAAGATAGTCGTTGGATACAATAATCAATTGATCGGAAAAGGTACCTTCTGTTTCCGCATCAATCCCTATTTGAATCGAACGGGATTCGCTACTATCGATATTGTTAAAAGCGGTACTATCAGTGATTAATGTAAACTCAGATTCTTCCCCGTTTTCTAAATAAAAAGTATATACATCTAAAGGTCTTTCCCCGGAATTTTCAATAACAACTTCTTTCTGGGCATTTTGTAATTTTAGGACATTGCCGAAATCGATTGGAAAAGGAGAGACACTTAAATCTGCGGCTACACCTCTTCCCTTAATGAGAATTTTCAGGGTATCGGTATTGGGATCATTACTGACTATGTTAAGCGTGGAAGTCAGAAGCGCCCGGGCATTTGGTAAAAACTCAATTTTAAAATCCATTGTCTCATGGGGAACCAAGAGAGTGTCGGAATCAATCTCTGTGCGTAGATTGAAATGAGCCTGGCCTGTACCGCTCAAAAAAGCATTTGATATGCTTAAATCTTTATTGCCAGAGTTGCTAATAATTAGACTTGTCGATGTATCAGAGAATACGTCCCTTCTGCCAAAATCAATATCATCCTGTACCGAAGCAATTTCGGGGGCCAAACCTATTCCAGATAAAGAAATTTTTAATCTGCTATCATCCGGATCATTAGAAAGGATAAATAGACTATCATTAAGCGTATCTGCAGTAATAGGATTAAATATTACTGATAACGATTCTGATTCCATAAAACCCAACTCAAAGGGAATAAAATCTGCCTTAAAAACATCGTGTGAGGGACCTTCAATTGAAGGTACTTTTAAAATACCATAACTTGAATTTAATATCACAAAACTAAATCTTGATGAATCTCCCACATTAATCTCGCCATAGTCATTTACTTGCGGATTAATGATTATGTTGGGTCTTACCCCGTTTCCCGTTAAATCAATTGTCTGATTTTCAATTTCACTATAACATCGAAGATTAGCTGAGAAATCACCTTTATCTCCTGGAGAAAATCTGACTGACAATTGTAAAGATTCATCGATATTTAATATGATTGGGAAAGAACCTGGCAAATTTGTAATTTCAAATTTACTTTTATCAATTCCTACTATCGAAATGCTGTCAATTTCAATACTGCTATCATGATAGTTTTTAATTGTAACAAGTTTTGTCGCAGATTCATCATAATTAACACTATCATAATCAATTAAAATAGGTTCAGTTGAAAGTGGACTAAACCATTTACGAGCGTTTAAGCCACCGTAAGCACCCATATCATTATATTCACCGCCTTTTGATGGAGGATAGTATTTATCATAATATTGGGGATAAGGATTTCCTCCATCAATACAACTAGAGGTATCTCTTAAATTATAATTTTGATCGATGAAAGCATTACTAACATTTATATTTCCTGCACCCGTAAACCCACGTTCGATATTCGAATATGTTGTGAGTACCGTTCCTCCTGAAGCAAAGATGGACGGTTCCTCTTCATTATAATAAAAAATTGAATTTAAAATATTAATTGTGCCACCAAGAGAAACTAGACCATGGCTTGTGTTGTTGGCAACAACCACATTTTCAAGAGTATATGAACCGGTATTTTTATATAAACCATAACCATTATTATGATCGATAATACAATTATAAGCGGCTACTGAACCTGTAGGTGCATTAATACCATAACTTCCATTGTATGATACTTTGACCGCATATAATGTCACATTTGCATTTGAAATAAGATTAATGCCATAGGATGAATTATGATTAAAAGTACATTTTGTAACATTGACCGTTTGGTTATTTACATATAATCCGCTTCCGGCATGGTTTCGGGATGATGTCCTTGTTATTATTACATTATCTGAATTTATTATTATTCCATTTGTTGAGCTCCCGGAAACTGAACAATGATCCATTTCGTGTTCAGCTAATCCAGAATTAAATACTATACCCTGCCAGCCAATTGAATTTCCAGCCGCTGGCTTAAAAAATATAGAATCTACCTGAGAACCAGTAGCATTTAATGTTCCATTAACAAAAAAGGAAAAGTTCCCATTAAATAAAACCTCAACACCAGGTTCAATGATCAAATCAAGTACTGTAATATTTCCAACAACATTGTAAGGAGAATTTTCAGCAGTCCAGGTTTCACCATCAATGGTTCCGGATACATCTGCGGCTTGCAGCGATATGAAATTTAAAATTATTATAAAATAAATTATTTTATAGTTGTACATATTCTTCTTTCATAACCATTACTTGTCACCCCACGGCGGCGGCGTATCTAATGGTTTGTCTTTCTTTTTACCATCATCATTATTCAATAAAATATAGGCTGTTCCTGCCACCACTGCGCCGGCGGAATAATACCACCATTTTGAAATTCCCCCGGATTCTTTTTTAACGACAACATTATTATCTTTCACGACCAACTCACTGCGCACCGATTCAACCAGTTGAACATAGGTAGGCGTTTCCTGTTCAATGGTCGGCGTATAATCGGGATCAACCTCTAACAGCAGACGAATATTTTTTTTGGCTTTTTCCTGATCACCGCGGGCTAATTCCACCTGACTCATTATTTTATAGGCTCGCCGGGATTCTTCTTTTGTTAGTTCCTCACTGGTCAGACAACTCTGAACCAGATTCATGGATTCATCAAATTTACCTTCATAATATAAATTCTGCGCCTGATCGAGTACTTTACTACAATCAGATTGTTGTGCATTGACGCTTACCAGGAGAATTAAAAATAGCGCAATAATAAAAACAAAACCTGTTTGAGTTGATATAATATTGATCTTCAATTTATTTTATCACCTTTCGGCTGGGATTTTTTGATCAACCTATTCTGCATTTTTCTTCAGTGTGAAACTTAATGGATTACTCATTGAACCATCAATAGTTACTTTCTTAGGCCCATCCGCTAAAACATAACCGCTGCGGGATACTGAAATTGTATACGTGCCGGTTGTCAAACTTATATTAATCGGCGTTTTTTCACCTATTTGTTTTCCGTCAACAAAGACATCAGCGTATATATCGCTTCCCTGCGGATCTTTAGCCACAATTCGCAGTGAATGCTTTTTATTAAAGTCCACCATTATTTCAGTAATTTTTCCCGGCTCAATCCTGATTGATTTATCATAGATACCCAGCGTCGGATGTTCAATCCTTAGTTGATGATTCCCGGCGCCCAGCTCCATTTCTTTTTTGAACTGAGCTTCTTTAAGTACCAGTTGATCATCTATAAAAATATTACCCCAGGGAACAGCCAGCACCGATAGATTACCAAAAAGTTGTTTTAAGACTGCATCAATATTTTGAGTCTTGCCTGCCATAACATCAATATCAACGCTATAATCCGCATAACCGTCTTTCTTTAAGGTGATTGTATTTTGCCCGGATTTGATTTGATTCAAGGTATAAGGCGTTAAACCGTTAATCCGCTTTCCCGATAGGTAAATTTCAGCGCCGGGCGGGTCTGTTTTAACTTCGAGCGAACCGGTTAATGGGATTAAACGTTTATTTATTTTTCCCGATTCGCCGGCTGCTACATTAAAACGATCCGTCATATCCTGATATCCGTCTTTGCTCAATCGCAAAGCATAAAATCTTTCCTCAAGATTTGATGATTGATAGGGTGTTTTACCGACATATTTATCGTTTAGGTACACCGAGGCGCCGGATGGAATGGAATTGATTTTAAATACCGAGGTGTTTTCAGCTTTAAATACACCCTCTTCGGTTAAATTAATTTTAATAGGATTGTTTACACCCTGTTCCGCTTTAAGCACACTATAATAGGCCACATATCCCTCATGCTGCAGCTCTATTTGATGCTCCCCAACCGGGAGGAGTAATTCAGACCATTTTTCTTTTGGAATTTCCTGATCATTAATAAATAAACCGGCATCGTTGGGTATAATTTCAAAAGATAACCTGGCCACCGGCTGTAATTGCACATCCAGACGGATAGATTCTCTGGAATCCATGCTCAGCGTTGTATCAACTGTAAAATAATTATCCTTCATAATCAGTAAATTTGCTTTAGCCGATGCAACCTGGTACTTATCGATGGGCGTCTGCCCAATGGAATCACCATTAACAAATACAATAGCATGATTTGGAATGGATGTAATTGAGAGCAATCCATCCGAATCCATTTTATTAGATGGGTAATCAAGCAATCCGGTTAATTTTAAAACAACCAGCAGAATAACAGATGCAGCTGCTGAGTAGTAAATTATATTCCTGGTAAACTTGGCCGACTCCCTATTTTTTCCTTCAGAATGCAAGACTTTTGCAGGTATGGCCTTGTCAAGAAAACTGGACACACTGCCGCCGTTATTAGAACCATTCTGACCATTCATCAGCGATTCCGCTTCCTGCGCTCTTTTTTTTCTATCTTCCTCATATTGGATAAACGCATCAATAGCGCTTTTAAATTCAATTACAGACTGAAATCTATCTTCCGGATTTTTGGATATCGCTTTTTCAATAATCCGTCCAAGTTTTGCCGGAATTTTTGGATTCATTTGATGGGGCGGTGGGAATTTTGTGCGAACAATTGCTTCCCTGATATCAAAATCGGTATGATCCATTGAAAATGGCGTACCGCCAGTCAACATTTCGTACAGAGTAAAACCAAGCGCATAAATATCGCTGCGCTCATCTGTATAAGCTAAGCCTTTAACCTGTTCCGGCGACATATAAAATAAGGTGCCGCCCGTAGTAACCGATTGCGTAATCCCAAATTCAGCCTGATTCTTGGCAAGGCCAAAATCTGTAATTTTAACAATACCCTGCCGGTTAATTAAAACGTTATTTGGTTTAATGTCGCGATGGATAATCCCTTCTTTATGAGCATGCTCAATGGCATTAAGCATTTGATTGAAAAGTTTTAGGGCCTGCCGCCAGGGTATGGCTCCCCGTTCTTTAATTAAGCGTCCAAGGGTAATACCTTCAATGTATTCCATTACTATGTATGCATAAACACTGTCTATGCGTAAATCATGGATACCGACAATATTGGGATTTTCCAATTTGGCAAGCGTCTTTGCTTCAGACTCAAAACGACTCATAAAACTATCATTCATAGCCAGAGCAGGAGCTATCATTTTTATAGCGACAATTTTATTCAATTTAATATTAAGGGCTTTGAAGACAAAACCCATACCGCCGCGACCGATATTCTGCAAGATTCGATAATTATCCAGAACCTTGCCAATGATGGTTGAATTCATGAATTCTTGTTATGCCTGGAATGTTACCACTTTTTACCAATTTTCGGCATATATGGTACAATTATAAATTTTAATTAGTAATTTTACATTAAAATTCAGCCCAAATTTTAAGAAATTTTTTAACTCCGATCAAAAATTGTTTTTAGCGAAAATATGGCGTTCATAATGAGTTAAACATTCTCAAATTTGCTGTTTTCTTTTTCAGTTAGGTTCATTTTCCTAAAATTATTAAGAGCTGTTAGTAAGGTATTTCGCGCAATTTCTGCACATTCATACTTCGATTCCGGAATCCCGCCTAAATAATTTACTATATCGTCTGCTTTAAAATTTGATAAATCATCAATACTTTTCTGTTTGATCATTTCCGTCATGGCTGAAGCACAGGACTGCAAACCTGCGCAGCCAATGTACTCGTACATGGCGTCTTCAATACAATTGTTATTTATTTTAAGCGCCAACATCAGGATGTCTCCGCAGCTGCCCTCATACTGCGCAGTGATGGTCGGGTCGTCCATAATACCCATATTCAAATTCTGTTCCAAAATTTCTATTGCCTTCTGTGAAAATCCCATTTCACTTAATAATTGGGCTCTAATTTGATCTTTCATTATTCAGTTTATCCTTTTCATCGCTCTTGAATTTTTAAATTAAGTAAATATAAAACATACTGTGATCGGATTAAAATATATTATTCATTTGACATGGACAAGATTAGGAATAAATAACCTGATGAACGGCATGCGTAAAAGCGCTTTCATGATTGCTTTTGGTATGATTGAATTTTTTCTTTAATAGTTGCTGTGCATTATGCACAACAAAACTGTAGCCCGACCATTCCAATAGATCCAAATCATTATAATCATTGCCGATACTCAACACATTTTTTTGATCAACACCTAATTGATCGCATAACCAGGCGGCGCTCTGCCCTTTGGATACATGTGCAGGAAAAATTTCAATCCACAATGTTTTTTTATCTAATGGCGAGGTCGTACGAATGACAGAAAATGCTTTCAGTTCATTTGCTATCGGTTTATAGGTTATATGGTTATTCGATGTAATAATAATATAATGACAGGCGGATTGTGGAGTTATGGCTGCCGAATGCATGCAATCTGAAAACGATTTATAAATTTCAATACGTCGTTTAAAATCAGGATTGTCTTTACCAGATTCATAATACAGAAATTTATGGTCTTCTGGTATTGGAAAATGCAGCATAAAATCAGCCTGAATATCTTTTAAATAGGTATTAATCGTTTGGATATTCTTTACCGTTAAAGAATTTTTTTTAATTATTTTTTTGGTTTTCCAATTTAAAATACCGGCGCCGCTGGAAAACAGCAAATAATCAATGGGTAGTTTTTTATCTAAAACATTATTGACTGAATATAAAGAACGACCCGTGGCGATAACGCGAATAATATTATTTTCACCTAATCGTTTCAACGTATTTAAATCGGCCGCGCTTATTTTTTGATCCGGATCAGCCAGTGTGCCATCCAGATCGGTAATAACCATTTGAAGCATATTAAATTTTATCTTTTCCCATCATCACAAGTTCCAAACCCGGAAGCTGGCGGAAATTTGCCCCCTGCCGGATAAAACGATTTACCTGGGCGCATTTCAAAATTTTTACTCCGGCAACAACGTCAATACCATAATCGAACAATACCGGACTGAGGGGGACCGAGGGTCCCAGCATAATTTTAAATGCCCTTTGCGAATAGCTTAGTATTTCTGCCAGTGTATTATTAATGATAGTTTGGCCCGTAATAACAACCACATCACACTCAGGCAGATATTCACTTATTTTATGAGCAGGCAGATCATTACCCCTGGGCAATTTTTCAAAAACCCAGCATTTTTTAGCAGAATCTGTAAACTTATCTACAAAATGAAAATGACCGATAATCCCAAGGTTTTTGCCATCGGATTTTGATTTTATCAATTGAAAGGCATTGCCAGCTTCGTATGTTTTGGGTGGATCAATCACTGAATTCAAGGCTGCCATGCCCAGTGATGCTTTCAATAAAACATCAGATTTTAAGAAGTTGACCAGCTCGATTAAAGGTAAGGATTCAAGAGAGCCGGCTTCGGTAACATTTTTATTGGGTCCATGATCATCACAGATTGTAGAAGCAATACCACAGTATCTACTCTGAACATAAGTTAAATGAGCGCCAATATTTACTTCATCAGCAGACAAATCACCGGCATTGACAGAATTAATAAGATCATTTTTAATCTTGATCATAATCTGAATCTAAACATATTTTCTTGCTAACCCGGTAGCTGTATTAAAATCGTCTATTAACCGATCCCATTCCGGCACAATACTGAATCGTTCATGCCAGTATTCCTCATCATACCATTGGGCGTTCAGTTCTTCGACCTCTTTGCCCTGCTGTTCTATCCAGGTAAAGTATTTTAAATTATGAATCTGTTTCTTATCCGTATAGCTTAATTCTTTCAAATAATCAACGGACTCATGTTTTAAACAGATTTCATGATCGATTTTTGCCTGTACTTCAGAATATTTTCCCCAGTCACGATTCATTTCAGCCAGACGGGAAAGATACATATCCGCTGAATCGGTAAATATGGTAAAGATGATATCATTCTGATTGAATTCAAAATACTTGGCTAATTTGATGGATGCGATCAGGTTTGCCGTTGAGGATATTCCCAGATAGGGCATTGTATCAGTGACATCTTTTGAGACACCGAGCTCATTTAAATATTTATGACCTGATGGCTCATTAAATAACCGCAGTAATCGAAGACTTTTCTCATCATCAATAGCAGCAATAACATCTGTATTACGGATATTATGAATCCAGGGAACATGTTTATCACCAATGCCTTCAATGCGGTGGCCGCCGAATCCGTTCATCAGTAAAGTTGGACACTGCAGGGCTTCCGCGCCCAGTACTTTAATATGCGGCGCAATTTTACGCAAATAATCACCCGCTGCAATCGTTCCGGCTGAGCCGGTTGCGCTCACATAACCGCTCATTCGGGAATTTTCTGATGCTAATTGCGAAAATAATTTTTCGATCGTATATCCGGTTATTTCATAATGCCAGATCGCATTACCGAATTCTGAAAATTGATTTAAAATAATATAGGAATCATTTTTTGCACTCAGTTCATGACATTTATCATAAATTTCTTTTACATTACTCTCGCAGCCAGGCGTGGCATAAACTTCATCTGTGCGCTCGCGCAGCCAGTCAAATCGTTCCTGACTCATTTCTTCCGGAAGAATGGCCACAGACGGCACATCCAGTAGATTAGAATTAAATACACCGCCCCGGCAGTAATTACCGGTCGATGGCCAGACTGCTTTGTGATATTCCGGATTAATTTTACCCGCAACCATATAAGGCGCCAGACAGCCGTATGTGGCTCCCACTTTATGCGCCCCGGTGGGAAAAAATTTTCCGACCAGACCAATTATACGCGCTTTAACACCGGTTATTTCCGGTGGTATTTCCAGGTAATTGATGTCGCCTATCCCACCATCAATATGATCATTGCACCAGTTTATTCTAAATAAATTTAGTGGATGCGTATCCTGCAAACCGATTTTTTTCAAATCATCAATCAGCGACTGAGAAATAGTATCGGGATGTTTCAATTGTTTAAAAGTCGGTAAAAGAATTTCCTCACGCTTACAACGTGTAATTGTATTTTTCAGATATTCCTGATTCTGTATTTGCCAGTTCCAATGATGCATAAAATTATCCTATATTAATAAGAGTGCAAGAGCGCTAAATATACATAATATTATCAACATAAAAAACAGGGATAGAGCACATTTAATAAAAACAAAATATGATGCTTTACGAAAAGTATAAGCAATAAAAACTTTTTAATTACTGGATACCATACTTCTTCAATTTAGATAAAAACGTACTGCGGTTCATCTGCAATTGTCTGGCTGTCTGAAATTTATTAAAACCATTCTTTTCCAGCGCGTTGATAATAATTTTACGTTCATAATTTTCAACAAGGTAACTAAGACCTTTCTCAAGATCGACATCTTCATCCACCTCTTCCGGTTCCGCTGCACGAATATAAGCAGGCAGATTAGGCGTTTTGATAGAACCCCTTTTATCCAGCACAACAATTCGTTCTATTAAATTTTCCAACTCGCGGATATTACCGGGATATTGATAGTTTTCCATAAGAGTCATGGCTTTGGGATCAATTTCTGAAATATTCTTTCCGTAGATTTTATTGAACTTTTCCATGAAATAATAGATCAGGTACTTGATGTCATCTTTGCGTTCCCTTAACGGCGGTACTTCAATCGGAATTACATTCAAGCGATAGTATAAATCCTGACGGAATTTTCCTTCATCCATAGCTCTCTCAAGATCTTTATTTGTAGCGGCTATGATGCGCACATCTACTTTAAGCGTTTCCGTGCCACCTACCCTTTCAAATTCACCTTCCTGCAAAACACGCAGTAATTTTAGCTGCATATTTAATGAAATGTCGCCGATCTCATCCAGAAAAAGGGTGCCGCCGTTGGCTAATTCAAACCGGCCGATCTTATCTTTTATAGCGCCCGTAAAGGCGCCGCGGACATGACCGAATAATTCACTTTCTAAAAGACTTTCCGCCAGCACACCGCAATTGACCTTTACAAAGGGACGTTTAACCCGCGTGCTGTTATAGTGAATGGCATTTGCGATCAGTTCTTTACCAGTTCCGCTTTCTCCGCGGATCAGAACGGTTGTATTAGTGGCAGCGACATCTTTGACCAGTTTGAACAATTCCTGCACTTTATCCGTTTTGCCTATCATATTGGTAAAATCGTAGGTCTGCTGCAAACGGTTCAGCAGGTATTCATTTTCTTTGATCAGAGAGTTAAGCTGAGTAATACGTTCTACTTTAGCTAAAATTTCATCCAGACGAATGGGTTTAAGAATATAATCTTTGGCGCCGATGCGCATCGCTTCCACGGCCGCTTCAACAGTACCGTGAGCGGTAATCATAATCACCGGAATATTGGGATGATCTTTAATGAGAAAATTTAATAACTGCATGCCATCCATTTCCGGCATACGAATATCCGTCAAAACAATATCCGGTTCCTGCAACTTAATTTTATTAATCGCTTCCACTCCATTTGTTGCAGTATCAGAAATATACCCTTTACTTTCGAATAATTCCTGCATCAATTCCAAGGAATCGATTTCATCATCGACGATCAATACTTTGGATTTCATTTATCCTCCGAATTATTCTGGGCTTTGGGAAGTGGAAATAAAATCATCACAATTTCCTTGTTTTGGTCAGTGGAATCTATCTGAACTAGTCCCTGGTAATGTTGAATAATATGATCAATAATGGTTGATTCTATTGATATATTATTTACCTCAAAATT
>JAFGKZ010000235.1 GCA_016928315.1 Calditrichaceae bacterium | reverse complement strand
TTCTTTTAATCTCCCTGCCAGGTCATAAGTATAATCATAATTATCCGTATTGTTTTGCATCGTTTCATTTAGGCTAGTAATCCGGCCCAGGTCGTCCATTTCGTAATTTACATTCAATAAATTATTGGATTCCCGCACGGCATGATAAGCGTTGACCTCACCATAGGCGTTGTATTTAATCGTATCGCTAATAGTGAAAAAACTGGTTCCGGTGGGCAAGTCATTCATAGTGTTGCGGTTGACATTCAGACTCCAATATTGACTGAGATTGCCATCATTATCATAATGGTAATCAGCAGAATAGCTGCCGTTCACCCATTGGGTCTGTATTTTAAAATCATTATTATAAACGACTCTTACATTGCCGTTAACCGTACCGGTTGAATATATCCTGGTTGGCAGCGAACCATCGTAGATATAGCGCGGCGTTTCTCCCTCACGCCAGTTGGCGGATCCGCTTGCCGGCTAATTCGACTCCGCTCGGTGGCTCAAATGGCAAGTTATTTAACTTCCAGATAAACCCCGGCCATAGTTTTAAATATGGTTTCTAAATCTGAATGCTGTGCCTTCCAGCCAATTAATTTATATGCCAGATCACTGCTGGCAACCAGGTTCTCCGGATCACCTTCCCGGCGTCCCACGATCTGATACTTTACGCTGCGTCCGCTTACCTGTTCAGCAGTACTAATGACATCCAGTACGGAATGGCCGGCGCCGGTTCCTAAATTCACCAGAAGATCTTTATTATTATCTCTGATATAATTCATGGCCATTAAATGAGCGGTAGCCAGATCATTAACGTGGATATAATCGCGGATGCAGGTACCATCGGGCGTATTATAATCCGCGCCGAATACCAGCATTTTATCACGCAATCCGGCCAGCGTTTCCATAACGACCGGCGAAAGATTGGCTGGATTCTTTTCTTTGCCCTTAATATCCCCATCAACATCATAACCGGTTGCGTTAAAATACCGAAGAGCCGCGAAACGAATATCTTTCAGCTGGCTGTACCATTTAAGATTTTCTTCGATGGCCAGTTTTGAATAACCATAATAATTTTCCGGATTGGTTGGATGTTTTTCATCAATCGGCAAATATTGTGGATTGCCATAAACCGCCGCCGATGATGAGAAAACAATCCTGCTGACTTTATTTTTAATCATACTTTCTAAAATATTTAAAGTACCGCAGATATTATTACGGGCATATTTGGCCGGATCCGTCATGGACTCACCCGCAGCTTTCCAGGCGGCAAAATGAAATACCGTATCAATATTCTTTGACATCACCAAATCAAGCTGATCCATATTTAAAATATCGCCAATAGTAAGCTCGGCTTTCTTATGCAAATTTTCCTTTCTGCCTAACGATAGATTATCAAATACTATGACATTATGCCCTTCATTACAAAGCAGTTTAACAACATGACTACCAATATATCCTGCGCCGCCTGTCACCAAAATATTTTTCAATGTGCCCATCCAATAACTCCTTAATAATAACAATATTTATTAGAAAACTGATTCGACTCATTTAATATATAACTTGAGCAATCGATTCCGTAACATACAAAAAAAATAAATATCAAAATTGAATTATATCACTTTTTTACCCGATTTAATATAATTTGCGACCAACGCTTGATATTGAGAACAAAAAAACCTATGTTTTTAAATAAATTAAGATATATACTACATGTCATCTTATCGATTAAAAAAATACTTATATTCATATTTGAATTTCATCCTTTTTGTACTGATATATGCCATGCCCGCAGCGCTCCATGCACAATTATATGGAAGAATTATTGATGGTATCACAAAAGAACCGCTGGCAGGGGCAAATATTTTTTTGGTTCTAAATCACCTTGGTACGGTTAGTAATAATGAAGGCCGGTTTGTTTTATCCATCAAAGGGAAAATAACATCGGATACGCTGGCGGTAACCTACCTTGGCTATGATGAATACCGCATATCATTACCTGATTATGAGAATTACTCGGAAATACCATTGCAGCCAAAAAATTTAACTTTGAATGAAACCATTCAGATTTATGCAGAAAGGATGGATTTGGCGAGACAGGAAATTCCACATTCAAAATACGAACTCGATGCAAAAGAATTGCAAAGATACGGGGCCAGCGAAATTAGTGACCTTTTTAAAAAAATGCCTTCTGTGAGAATTGAAGGCAACGATTTGGATGGAAGATTTCTGCAAATACGCGGAAGTGATGCAGGCGAGGTAAATGTATATTTGGATGGTATCCTGATTAATGATCTGAGTTATGATAATGCCGCAGACTTATCAATGATTCCCACCGAAAGTATTTATAAACTGGAAGTGATGAAAGGCGCCAGTTTGCCATTAGTAGGAAACGGGGCTTTCGGCGGTGTCGTAAATATTATAAGTAAAAAACAAATTGATCCCGGTTTCTTATTTAAAACAAAATACGGCGATTTCGATACCAGACAATATATGGCTGAAGTTAGTATTCCCCTGTATCATAAAGTATATATCAATTATTTTGGACAATTTTCAGAAATGAGACCAACAATTGAATACTTTCCGGGCGAACAGTTTACTAATAAAACGAAAAATTACAACATTGATGTAAATAAACAGAATCATAATATTACGCTTGATTTTTACAATGACCTTGGACAGTTTAGCGCTAAATTTTTCACTTATTTATTTGATTACGAAAAACCTTCCTGGATCAATAACCGGGAAAATTATCTGTTTGCTTTAGCTTATAACAGCCAAAATGATTTTTCCGTTTTGGTAAGTAATCTGTATAGCAACTGCGATATAACCCGTTATACGGTAGAATCAACCCGTTATCTTTCTGAATATGAAACCCAGAGACTCAATATTAAAATTTCAAAAAAATTTAATTACCAGTCGGCCGGAATTCAGTTTGTTTCTGAGTATTTTCATGATGAACTGGAAGATTTTTCAAAAATAAAAGATGTGGAACGCACACGAACTTATTATCATGCAAATTTATATAATAATCGAGCAAGTATGGCCGGCGTTTTTTCTTTTAATGACGCCTATGACAGCCTGGGAAATGTTTCATGGAAAACATTCTTAGGTCTGCGCGGTGATGTTGTCGCAAGCGGTGAAAAAGACTTAACAGTATACAGCGGTGCCCAGCTTAAATGGCATCGCAATAACTGGATTCTGGAACCTCATATTAATTTTGGAAAAAATGTCCGCTACCCCTCTTTACTGGAATCGGCTTACATGCAGGACTTAGTGACATATACTTCATCCGACACTACTATCCGGCTGCTAAAGCCGGAATATAATAATTCGTTTGAAATAGGCTCAGATTTAAATTACAATTTCATATCAAATTTCCTGAGAGCAATAAAATTTAATCTTGTTTATTTTTCTGGAACATCCTATAACAAAATTTTGAAACGTCCTTTTGGTGACGCCATTGCGCAATCACAAATTGGCCGGAATACAACAAAGGGAATCGAAGGATCCGTTAAATTTGAAAATATATACAGCAGATTTAATTTTACTGCCTCTTATATAAACCTGGACATTGAAGATCGCCTGCTTTATGAATATAAACCGGAAGAGAATTATAATTTTCAGTTAGAATACATTCAATCAAAAGGTTTATACTGCACTTTGATTTATTTCTTCGATGGTAAAAGTTATGCCTGGTATTATGATAATGAAAATAATTTGCTTACGGATGAAATTAAAGCCTGTTGGGATATTGATGCTTCCATCGGTTATATTTTTAATTTATTCCGCCTGGAATTAAACCTGCATCTTGCCGGCTATAATCTGCTGGATAACAGCGGTTATGATTATTTTTACCTGAAAAAGAGAAATCTTCAGGCTGGTTTATCGATTAAATATTGAGCTGCGGCTGTATTATATCTCTATCGCAAAAGCATCATTTTTTTTGTTTTAATGATTTGTTCCTTACCGGTACCAATAACCAATCTGTAAAAATATATTCCACTTGAAAACCGGGATGCATCCCATTGGATTTTGAAATATCCTGCCTTCTGGTTTTCAGAAACAAGTGTTACTATTTTTTGCCCAAGAACATTATATATAGATAGTTGCACATGCTGTAGGGGCGATTCGTGAATCGCCCTTACATTGTATTGGATTGTAGTGCTGGGATTAAAAGGATTTGGATAATTTTGTGATAAATTATATTCATTCGGAAGTTCAATCGTCCCATCCTGCTCTATCGATGTATACACGCTGTTAATTGCGCCCGGCGTGCCGTGACCTACCGAGGCCGCCCAGTTTTCAGCAACGGAATTATCCCGAAATGGATTCAGCAATTCCAGTGTGGAGCCAAAACCGTCCGCACCTGTTGGCCATGGATCGGAGTCCTCATAATTTACCGAATCGATAATTATACCCTCGTTATCAAAAATCCTGACCATATCGCTGTTTCCGCCCAATCCAAAATCCAGATTGCCAATAAAATTCTTAACAGCCGGAAAACTGGATTTGAACTGACTGGTATCGCGGCAAAGTACCAGATAATCGCCGGATTCAAGTATGGTACCATCCGGCATTTGGAAATCATTGGTATCCCGTTCATCTCTACATAACCAGCCGGAAATATTTAAATCATTTTCGCCGGTGTAATAAAGTTCGATCCAGTCTTCGGGATCAAATTCATCAGAGGAATTATAATTAATTTCATTTATAACCAATGTTGACGGCAGTGAATCTATTTCGAAATTTGCCGTGAGTGATGAACTGCTGCCCACATTAAATGATAAATCTTTAAACTCAGAACTGGAACTGCCACTCCAGCCCGTAAACTTATAACCCGGTTCAGATACAGCAGTTAACTGAACAGCATTGTTTTGAAAATAAATTCCTGTCCATGGCAATTCTGATGAACTAAAAGAAAGAGAATTAAGTAATACTTTTCCACCTTCTGTAGAATTTATAGTTAGATTTCCATTACTTCCTGAGCCAAAATAATTACGAATAAAATTGCGCATATTATTTGGACGCTTTTCGGCAAACTCAATCATTCTCTCTGTGCCTTCACCGCCAACACCAAACCGGCTTCTGTGCTTGCCAATCTCATTGGCAATGTGACCTGCATAGTCATTGATAATCGAAACGACTCTTTCCGATTTAAAGTTAGTATTTAATAAATCTGCAAATAGATTAATAAATTTATTCTGAATAACCGGATTTTCTAACAGTTTGCGCATAATTAAGGTTGACCAATCAGGATTTGGCCAGCCATGATTCGGATCTCCACTATAATATAAAGCAAATGGAAATGGATCTTCATTATGTTCCTCACTACCATAAAGGTTAAATCCAAAATCTGTATCATACACAAGCCAGCGCCATTTACCATTTTCCGTTCTCTCACGCCAATATTTTAAATTATTTCCCGGCCAATCCCGGTTATTAATATACATTTCAAAAATATAATAAAGCAGACAATTATCCAGATCAATCATCTTATTCACAAAATTATATGAGCTATCCGTTGCCATATCATTATTATCAATATAATTAATAAAAGTGTTGTAATGGACCGCATCCCCATGAATTATACTTGCATCATTTTCCAGCATATCAATGCTATCCGGATCAACATGATGGCGGTTTGCTAAATAATGCTCGCTTAATTTTTCACGTATATTGTAAATACCCCAATATTCGCCGTTTATAAAAGTAACCGCAGGACGATATTCCTGGTAGTCAATGTCCAGATCTTTAATTATTGCCTGCATGACAGCATCACGAATATGAGTATTCCAAAAATCATTACCAGAGTTTCTTAATAAAAATGATTTAAACGTGATTACATCAAATCCGGGAAATAGAGGATAATGTAATTCCTTTTTGCCACGATCACTTTTAAATTTTACCGAAAATGATTTTTGAGGATGCATACGGCTCCATGCCCCGAAAATTGCGATAATTACATTTTCTGAAAATCCAAGTTGTCTAGTATCTTCAAAAAACTCAATGGATGCTTCACGCTCCCAATCCATCCAGTAATTTGCGCCGTAATGCGGATCCGCTTCTGTCCAGCCTGGTCCATCTGCATATATACCATTTTCATAACCAAATAATCCATCAGGATCCGACACAAGGGAAACAACAGGCAGATCAGTTGACTCATTTATAAAATATGTTTTTGTTACAATCGGAGAAGTTAAAATACCGCTGGCACTGGCCATCGCTCTGATGACTGTTGTGGCATCTATAGAAACGGGACCTGAATATTCTACTGAAGAGCTATCCGGCTCACTACCATCAAGTGTATAATGAATTACTAAATCGGAATCCGGACTTTCTAATGCGACTTCAATTGATGTATTATAGAAACCGCCCCCGAGTGAAAATAATGGTTCTTCAGCAAACTTGTGATAACCAGTAGTTATATTTGAAGAACCCGGAGTCGATTCAACAAAATAATAACAAGTGCTGTCGCCGTCCGGCTGCCGTCCATAGGAATGATCCGTGGGAATTTTCCCAAATGTCAGGCTGTCCGCTGCACTACTATCCGGTCTGGTCAAATAAACGGACTCACCATCCGCGCTCAGTTTAAAATTGGTATGTAAACTGGGTGAATCTAAATTTAAAATATCCGGACTGCCCTGCGGATCGTCCGGAATATAGTTAAGACCAACCGAAAAGAATGGAATACAGGTCATATCAGAAGAACCGGAATTAATATTCAACACCTGGATAGCCAGCAGGTTTTCGCCTTCAATCAGCAGCTCCCTCCATTCGAAAACCGGAAATGCATCAGGTTGTCCTCCCTGGTATATCTGCGCTTCACGATCCGTAGGCGTGCCCTGATTATATGCCGGCGGTACACCCGGAGTGCCGACATTAGATCTGGCGAATTCCACTCCGTTCAGATATGCGACAAACGCATCATCATAATCAATATGCAGAACGACTCCTGCAACATCCTGTTTATCTTCAATAAAAAAGCTTTTACGGATATATACGGATAACAGTCCGGCAGATAATTCCGTTTGGTCATCACCATCGCCATAACCAAATCCGCTGTTTCCGGCAGCCCAGGATAAATCATCAAAATCAATATCCTTCCAGTTGGAAGGCGGTTCACTTGTGCCGGGGAAATAATTCCACTCATCTCCCCAGTCTATAACTGTATCCCAATGGGCGACCCAGTCTCTGCGATCTTTATCCGACGCAAACATTACCAGATACTGCCCGCCGGTCAGCGAAACATCCGGAAATACCCATTTGAAGGGTTCGTTCTTTGAATCACTTATTCCCCAATTTAACAGGTTTACCGTATCGGTTCCGGCGTTAAATATCTCAATCCAATCACTATAGTCGCCGTCTTCATCCTCAAGTGTAAAGGTATTTGACGCCATAATTTCATTAATCACAATATCCTGACCTTTAGCCGGAATAATCATGAATGATAAAAGAATTAAGAAAATAATCGGGTATTTAGTCAAAACTGTTCTCCATTCATCGTCAAATTATACTACTGCGCGTACTTTAACAGAATGATAAGTTAAATTCTTTATAAAACAAAATAATTCTGGCAAACAAAATATTTATATCCTGTATCACAAGTTTATGTAATTTTAAAACTGTTTTTGGTCATCAAATTTTTGTAATTTTATGTTTACTTATCAGATACATACCCGAGGCAAAAAGAATTATGAAAACGAAACTTGATATAGCAAAGAATTGGCTGCCCAGATACACCGGCACGCGCATCGATGAATTTGGCGATTATATTTTAATCACCAATTTCCAGAATTATGTAACCACGTTTGCCGGACAATTTAATTGCGACATCAAAGGTGAAAACCGCACCATGCAAACCTCAACAAACTGTGAGGGTTTGTCCATAATTAATTTTGGGATGGGTTCACCTAATGCGGCCACCATTATGGATCTTTTAACTGCAAGAAGTCCAAAAGGCATCCTATTTCTGGGCAAATGCGGGGGATTAAAATCCTCGACTGAAATCGGTCATTTTATTCTGCCGATTGCCGCTATACGCGGAGAAGGTACCAGCAATGATTATTTTCCGGCAGAGGTACCGGCCCTGCCATCGTTTAAATTGCATAAATTTATATCAAATAAAATCATTGAGCATAATCAGGAATACCGTACCGGTGTAGTTTATACCACAAATCGGCGCGTCTGGGAATGGGATGAGAAATTCAAAGATTACCTTAAAACACTTTCTGCAATCGCTATCGATATGGAAACCGCAACTATTTTTATTGTCGGTCACGCCAATGAAATATCAAGAGGCGCGCTGCTGCTTGTGTCCGATATGCCGCTGACACCTGAAGGTATAAAGACAGAAGAATCTGATAAAAAAATAACTGAGGCTTTCACCAAACTCCATCTGCAAATCGGTATCGAGGCAATGACCGAAATTGAAGAAAACGGCGAACAAATACGTCATTTCCGATATTAGACATTCATAATTTTCTATCTCAAATATAAAATTTGATTCATCGACTATTTTTTTTGAAATTTGCAATTCACTTTTGATAACGATAAATGAGGTATACTGTGGATTTTTTAGAGGATTTGCGATTCAGGGGTTTGTTATATCAGGTAACCGATGAAGATGAATTAAAAGAAAAATTAAACAAAAATCAGGTTACGCTTTATGCGGGTTTTGATCCCACGGCTAACAGCCTGCATATTGGCAGCCTTCTACCCATTCTGACATTGCGCCGGTTTCAATTAGCCGGTCACAAACCCATTGCTTTAGTAGGCGGCGGCACCGGTCTTATCGGCGACCCCAGCGGGCGGACTACTGAACGGCAATTAAGTTCCAAAGAAATTGTAGTCGATCGTGTAAAATATATTAAAAAACAATTGGAACAATTTATAGAATTTGATTCCGGATCAAACAAAGCGCAGTTGGTTAATAATTATGACTGGCTCGGTGATATAAAGATGATCGATTTTATGCGCGATGTTGGTAAATTTTTTCCGCTTGGCTACATGCTGTCTAAAGATTCGGTTAAGTCACGTATGGAAGCAGGCATCTCTTTTACTGAATTTACCTATATGATTTTGCAGGCTTATGATTTTTTAAATCTCAAGAAAAATTATCATTGTGATTTACAAATTGGCGGCAGTGATCAATGGGGTAATATTACCGCAGGCATCGAGCTGATCCGTAGAATGGAATTGGGCCAGGCCTGGGGATTGACTTTTCCTTTGGTAACCAAAACCGATGGTACTAAATTTGGAAAAACCGAGAGTGGAACCATCTGGCTGGATGCGAGCATGACTTCCCCCTACCAGTTTTACCAGTTCTGGATAAATACAGATGACCGGGATGTGCTTACCTATTTAAAATATTTCACCTTTTTAACGCACGATGAAATCAATAATCTGGAAGAGCAGGTTAAAAGCGATCCCGGTAAACGCGAAGCTCAGAATATCCTTGCTGATGAAGTTACTACTTTAGTGCATGGTAAAGAGGCTCTTGAAAGCGCTAAGAAAATTTCACAAGCCTTGTTTTATGGCAATATAAAAGAACTTTCCGAATCGGAGCTGGAAGACGGATTTCACGATATTCCATCCGCCGATTTATCGGGTGTTGATGAAATTGGATTGATTCAGGTATTGGTAGATCATAAAATTTCATCATCCAATCGGCAGGCCCGCGAAGATATATCAAACGGCTCCATTTATATCAATGGTGAACGACAGCAGGAATTGAATACGACCATTAAGAAATCGATGCGCTTGTTTAATAAATATCTGGTAGTGCGCCGGGGCAAGAAAAAATATTTTTTGATCAAATGGCAGTAAAAACAGTTGGCAGTCGGCAGTCGGCAGGATGCAGTCCAGATAAGATCGTTTGTATCCATACAAAAAAATCGGGATCAAATCATTTGGAATTGATTCGCAGTCCGCAGTTTCCAGCATCCAGTAACAATTATCCAGTATCTGAATGCTAATAACCAAATAACACAATAACTTAATAACTTTAGCTCACTTTAGTCATTTATCAACTTTAGACACTTCATCCTGACTTGTAACTTTTCACTTTTCCCCCCGTAAGTAGATTTAAAGTTTAACGGAGAAAGAAAATGACAAAAGATATATTACAAGCGCTGATCGTCCTGGCTATCGGAATCCCCTTCGCTTATATGGCTTATGATGTAACGGTTGATGTTATCAAAAAGATTAGCAAACAGGCTAAACCCATTATCGTAAATGTAATTGCCGCATTTACAAATTTGACAAAATAGCTTTATCCTAAAAATTTATAAATTCTTCCATAAGTTCAAATCCGCCCTTACCGGCGGATTTTTTTTATTGACAAAACAATAATCAAATAGTAATATTGTGGTGTACTTTTATACACTTATTCGGAGATGCTATGAAAATAGAAGACGCCATGTTATATTTTAGAGTTTTATTTGACGAAAAAGAAAGAATTGATCAAATTATAAATGAAATTGAAATACGAATTCCTGAACATGATCGGTTTTGTTCCAGCGACAAACATGAATGGTATATTCATAATCGCTATCGGAAACAGTTTGGATCGCTGATAAATCAATTTCTTGGCAAGGATCAACTCTCATTATTTTAAGGAAATGATTCGATGAAGCGGAAGAAGTATATCTATCTACTATTTTTTATTTTGTATTTTTTATTATTTGCCTGTACTGAAAAACAGCCATTCCGGTTTACCGGTAAAACCATGGGTACTACTTACTCAATAATCATAGCCGATACCCTGGTTAATCCGGATTTGATAAAATCAACAAAATTAAAAGTAGATGATCTGTTGAAGCAGGTAAATAAACAGATGTCAACCTGGGATCCCAATAGCGAAATATCTATGTTCAATAAAAAGACGGATAATGAACCGCTACCCATATCATCCGATTTTATTAATGTCTTAAAATTGGCTGATGTTATTTTCCGCGAGTCGGGAGGCGCGTTTGATCCGACGGTTGGACCGCTTGTGGATTTATGGGGATTTGGCAAGGAAGGAGTGCGTTTAACGCCTCCTAGTGATGAAGAGGTTGAAAATCGCAGAAAATTCATTGGATTTGATCTAATCGAAATCGTAGATGATACAATGATCAAAAAGAGCCACCCCGAAACCCAGTTGGATTTAAGCGCGATTGCCAAAGGATTTGGGGTCGATAAGGTAGCCGATTTATTAAAATCCACAGGCCATAAAGATTTTATGGTTGAAATTGGCGGTGAAGTTGTTGCCAGTGGGCGGAAGAAATCCGGCAAATGGCGCATTGGCATTGACCGGCCTTATTTTGACGCCGTACCTGGACAAAATCTGGAGGCGGTAATTGAAGTCAGCAGTGCCGGTATTGCTACCAGCGGTGATTATCGCAATTATTTTGTTTCGGATGATAAGACCTACTCGCATACCATTGACCCCGTAACCGGCCGGCCGATTGTCAACGGCGTGGCTTCGGTAACAGTAATCGCCCCTAACTGCATGCTGGCCGACGCCATGGCTACGGCTATTATGGTTATGGGATCAGAAAAAGGTCTTAAATGGGTGAGGTCAAAAAATGATGTGGAAGCATTTATCATCATCCGCACCGATGAAGGCTATGAAGAAATTTTTAGTGCCGGATTCGAGA
>JAFGKZ010000234.1 GCA_016928315.1 Calditrichaceae bacterium | reverse complement strand
TGATCCATCCAATCCAAAACATATTATCACCATTTATAAATCCGGTTATAGATTTTTAAGTGCGTAACACATATCAGATTTCAACTTTTATATCCCACATCTATTGTGTGATCACAACTAAACTTTAATGCAAAATTTAATGTTCTCTCTTGACATTTTTTTGACAATTTTTTTAGATCTTTATGACAATACTCAATTTGTGCACACTATATTTTTAATAAACATTTTAGATATAAATCAATTTTTGGAGGAAAAATGAAAACGATATCTGGTAAATTGGTTTATTGGTTTCCAAGAATTCTATGTATTTTGGCTATATTATTCATTAGTCTTTTTGCGCTTGATTCATTTTCGCCAAATCAAACGACCTGGCAGCAGATAAGTGGTTTCATAATTCATCTTATTCCATCATTTATTTTGACAGCATTTCTATTGATTGCCTGGAAATGGGAATTTGTCGGCGGTATAATTTTTATACTGATTGGATTAGTATTTACGCCTATTATTTTTATTCATAATTATAACATGAATCACTCAATAGGTCTAAGCCTGATTATCATACTGTCGATTACATTTCCCTTTGTCGTTGTTGGTACTTTTTTCCTGATAAATTATCATATCCATAAAAGAAACCACCTTTCAGTTTAAGATGGGCAGCCTAATAACAGTATGAAATAAAGAAGAGGCAATACAATGAAAAAATCGCTTTTATTAATTCTAATTGCAATAATGTTTTTATTAACACATTGCGCCACATTTAAATCAGATATGATTGGCAAATATGAAAAAACTACGGGAAAAAACTATAAAACAAAACCGGTGAGTTTATTATTGATATTCAGCCATTACAGGCAGACAACCGGCTGGGATGCCATTCCTAAACTTGACGACCAGCGGCAGCGTATTCAGGGATTTGACGATTTTTTAGCGGATGCTTTAAACGAGCTCAGTAATATTAAACGTTATTCAACATTCACAGAATACGCTTCAGATGTTAATGATCCAGTCAGAAGAGCTCAAAAGGACAGTTTAATGCAGCAACATGATTATATTATGAAATTCAAATTTATGCGTAAGAAATCCTTTGCTAAAAGTACTCTCGGTGCACTTTTATCCAGCGTTAGTCTCACTCTATTTCCGATCGCTTACACGTATAATTACTCTCTGGATGTGGAACTCTATGATTCAAAAGGCCAGTTATTAAAACACTATTCACGAAAAGCATCATTGACAAAATGGGTGCATACTTTACTGATATTTGTCTATCCGTTTCACCCGGAGCAATGCAAAAAAGAAGAACTTTATGTTGAATTTTTACATGATGTATTTAAGCAAACTGAACAGGAAAAGATATTACAGAAAAGTAATTAAATGAAAGAAGGTGTAAAATGAAAATACTTCTTATAGCGCCGTCCTCAGGTAACTGGAAATCGTTAGGAAAGAAAAAAATCTTTAACGGTAAAACGTTTCGCTTTTCCATGCTGTCACTCTTAACCATAGCCGCTTTAACACCGGACGAACACGAACTTACGCTAATTGATGAACAGGTTGATGATATTCCTGAAAATCCTGACTTTGATCTGATTGGCATTACAGTTATGACTGCCGTTGCGCCACGCGCTTATGAATTATGCGAATACTTTCATAAAAATAATATCCCTGTGGTTGTCGGCGGATTTCATCCAACATTCAACATCGAAGAGGCGCTTAATCATGCGGATTCTGTGGTTGCCGGGCCTGCAGCCGGAGCCTGGAATAATTTATTGGATGATTTTAAAAAAGGCGCTCTGGAAAAAATATATTATGGCGATCCAACGCTGCCGTCGCCTGCAATTCTGCCAAAACATTTACTTAACAAGAAAAAATATATAACAGTAAATACCATGCATGCCACCTTAGGCTGCAGGAATGAATGCGCCTTTTGTTCGATCACCGCATTTTATAAGGGGCAGCGTTACCAGCGGCCCGTTGAAGAAGTGGTTGAAGTGCTGAAAAGTTTCAAAGAAAAATTCTTTATGTTTATTGACGATAACCTGACCCAGGATCGAGATTATATTGTTGATCTTTTAACGGCAATGATTCCTTTAAAGAAAAAATGGGTTACACAAGCCTCCATCGAAATTGCCGATGATCCGGCATTATTACAGTTGATGCACGATTCTGGCTGTATGGGAATTTTTGCCGGATTGGAAAGTTTCTCCGAAAGTGCTCTCTGCTCACAAAACAAACGAATCAAACATCCGCAGTATTATAAAGATGCTGTAAAAAAGATTCATGATTATGGTATTTATGTTGAAGCCGGTTTAATATTTGGTTTTAATAATGATGGCCCGAAGGTTTTTGAGCATACGTTAAAAATTCTGGATGATATCGGCATTGACGCGATTCAGGCTTCCATTCTTACACCCCTTCCGGGGACGCCTCTATTTAATCAGATGAAAAATAATATCGTGGATTTTAACTGGGAACATTATGATTATAAGTATGCCGTTTATCAACCGGCGCAAATGAGTCGGGAAGAACTAAGAGCGGGACTGGAATGGATTAATAAGCGTTTTTATTCCCTTTGGCGCATTTTAAAAAGGCTGGTACGGTGGATTTTTATGCCATCGGGTTATTGTAATTTTTATGCGCCATTGTATTTGAATGTGGCCTACTGGGGGCGTCAATTTCAGTTTAAAGTTAAAGGTTTTAATCCGGCCCTGAAAAGAAGGAAAGATGCAGCCCGGGAAAAACCAAGCTGGAAAAAAGGCCAGGGCTGGTCTATAGCCGGCATTCATTGATATTATTGTACTAATAAAAATTGGCAAAAAAAATTTTATTGTTGCTTTTCATAAAATTATTCAATATGATTAACTATCGATTTTTCGCGGAATCCCGGTTATTGTGTTGTGAAGAAAATGAACATATCAATGTGAAGGCAACAATAATATGCATACATATTTTGCTTCGGCAGAAAGAACTGCAGAAAAAGACCTTCAATCAGAAATTGAGATTATTAGCAACAGTGAAGTAATGACAGGTTTGCTTCAGACTTTTAGCGGCTTATTGGCTATCCTGGATGAAAACCGCCAAATTGTGGCCCTGAATGAATCATTGCTGAGAATGCTTGGAATTGATGATCCCTATGAAGCCCTTGGTCTGCGGCCCGGTGAAGTCTTAGAATGCATCCATGCTCATACAGAGCCCGGAGGATGCGGGACATCCAGAATGTGTGCCACCTGCGGCGCTGCGATATCTATTGTGGCCAGTTTAGAACAGGATAAACCGATCGAGAGAATTTGCGCATTATCAGCTAAAAGAGGCGGTAAAAGAATCGAGTTGTCCCTGCTGGTTCATTCCCATACTATCAATATTGAGAATCAACGATTTGTGCTTTTATTTCTTCAGGATATTACCCGTCAGCAGCAAAGAGCGGCGCTGGAAAGAACCTTTTTCCATGACATCAATAATATGTTGGGTTCTTTGGTAGTTGCCAGTGAATATTTGTCAAAAAACCAGGGAATAGATATGGCAAGTTCTGTTCATCAAATTGCCCTGCGATTGAGTAAAGAAGTTTCAATTCAGCGATCGTTAATATTGAATGATGCACAGGAATACATTCCGATGTGGGATAAATATTCCTCGCTTAACATTTTTAATGATCTGCAAACCTTTTTTAATAATCATCCTGCAGCCCAGGGAAAAGAAATAGCTTACGACAATAACTGCCCAGAGGCATGGATTCGGACAGATATTTCTTTATTACATCGAATACTGATAAATATGATTATTAATGCCCTGGAGGCAAGCCAACACAACGAAACCATTAAGGTCTGGCTGGAAAGAAATGCTGACCATTTTTTCTTTAATGTATGGAATGCGCAGGAAATACCTGAAAAAATACGGGGAAGGATTTTTCAGCGTAATTTCAGTATAAAAGAGGAAGATGGCCGCGGTATTGGCACTTTTTCGATGAAATTATTCGGAGAAGATTTACTTGGCGGTAAGGTCACTTTTACATCATCCAAAGAAAAAGGAACTATCTTTCAACTGGCATTACCTGTCTGAGGTTCTGTACAAACAAACTGTATAGTCTGCGATATCCTGATACTGGTAAATTCTTGTCTACATTATATAATCTTATCTATATTTATTACGATAATCACTGTAAAATAAACAAAATGATTATTTAAAATATTATTTTGTAAAAACTAAAAAAAAGTATTGTAATGGCAGTTATTGCTGTGTAAATTCGACAAAGATTTTAGTTAAACAATTTAAGTTTAACTTTACGGAAGTGATCAAATATGAAACAGAACATGTCAGTATCCAGTCCAATTTAGAATTTACCTACCTCATATTTTTTCGGAAAAGCAGGATCTATATCAAGCCGAAATAAATTCACTATTTATTAATTCAGATTCATAGAATTTAAGACGGAATTATAACATTCCGAATTGATATAAGAAAATAAAAAGTAACCGGTTATGAAACTTAATGTTAACATAAGAAAATGGAGCCATAATGGAAGATACTATCTCGTTCGGAGCAAACGACGAACCTCCGAGTCCCATCTTAACGGAACCCGACCCTCATAGCGAAGCAGGTTTAGTCGTTACATCATCCGCATTCCGCCTGCATACCAGGAGGAATATCGCCACTCCCCCAAAAAGGGAGCGGACTCTTTCACCCCAAAAATTAGAATCAACTCAAGTGATCAGTCCCCGCAGCCAGAGTTTTCGCAGTCTTTTCTATCCCAATGCCACTGAAGAACAATGGAATGACTGGCGCTGGCAAGTACGTAATCGTATCCGTGATTTAAAAGGCATTGTTCAAATACTTAAATTATCAGAATCGGAGCTTTCTGCTCTGACAAGACAAGGCATTTACCTACCGGTTGGAATTACGCCATATTATGCCAGCCTGCTCGAACCGGCAAATCCCGATCAGCCATTGCGCCGGACAGTTTTAACAACAGAAAATGAGTATCTTGTTACGCCCGATGAAGCGGACGATCCGCTTGGAGAAAACGGTCATTCGCCGGTTCCGGGAATTGTGCATCGTTATCCGGACAGGGTATTGTTTTTAACCACCGGTTTCTGTGCAGTTTATTGTCGTTATTGTACACGTTCACGAGCGGTGGGCAATAATAAAGGCGCCGAATATACTTTTGACATAAATCAATGGAATAACGCTATCGCATATATCAAAAATAATTCCGCAATTCGTGATGTGGTCATTTCCGGCGGTGATCCGCTGACGCTATCGGATGATAAACTTGAATACCTGTTATCCCGTCTGCGCGATATTCCACATTTAGAAATGCTGCGGATTGGTACCAAAGTGCCTGTGGTATTGCCTCAACGCATTACACCTGAATTGACTAAAATGCTGCAGAAATATCATCCCTTGTGGATGAGTATCCATTTTACACACCCGGATGAATTGACGCCGGAAGTAAAACAATCCTGTGAACGTCTTGCCAATGCCGGTATGCCTCTGGGCAGCCAAACCGTATTACTGAAAGGTGTTAATGATGATGTGGAAACTATGAAAGATCTGATGCATGGGTTACTGAAAATTCGTGTCCGGCCTTATTATTTGTATCAGTGCGATCCGGTGCGCGGCAGTGCTCACTTCAGAACAACCATTGATAAAGGTATTGAAATAATCCGCGGACTGCGCGGGCATACCAGCGGTTACGCAGTACCTCATTATGTTATCGATGCACCGGGCGGCGGCGGTAAGATTCCCTTACTGCCCGATTATCTTGTCGGACGTGATGGTAATGATGTCATCTTAAGAAATTATGAAAATAAATTATTCCGTTATTGTGATTCTGAAGGAAAAACCGGAAGGGAAAATAATCAATTTGATATAAGGAAAATGTTATCATGAAGATCGGACTTACTTATGATTTAAGGCAGGATTACCTCGATCTTGGTTTTAGCAAACAGGATACTGCAGAGTTTGACCGGATTGATACCATTGAAGCCGTGGAAAGAACGCTTCAGCAGCTTGGTTATATTACAGATCGTATTGGTAATATCTGGAGCCTGACCAATCGTCTGGCTGCCGGTGAACGTTGGGATCTGGTGTTTAACATTGCCGAAGGTCTCCGGGGGATCGGCCGTGAAGCGCAGGTACCGGCTTTACTGGACGCTTATGATATTCCATATACATTTTCCGATCCATTGATCCTGGCATTGACTCTGCATAAGGGCATGACCAAACGGGTTTTGCGTGATTTTGGTATTCCGACGCCGGATTTTGTTGAAATAAATTCAGAAACAGATATCGCGCATATCAACATCCCATATCCTCTTTTTGCCAAACCCATCGCAGAAGGAACCGGGAAGGGAATAGACGCGGCATCAAAAATTACAAAGCCTGCTGAGTTGAAAAAAGTCTGTACACAATTGTTTAAGCAGTATAAGCAGCCCGTGCTTGTGGAAAAATTTCTGCCGGGACGGGAATTTACCGTTGGTATTGTAGGAACCGGTTCTAAAGCGATATCGGTTGGCGTTATGGAAGTCATTTTAAAAAGTAATGCTGAACCGGATGTTTATTCTTATGTGAATAAGGAACAATGCGAAGAACTGGTTCAGTATAAAGCGGTGATCGATCCGATGGCGAAAGAAGCGGAGAAGATAGCTTTGCAGGCGTGGAGGGCTTTGGGCTGCCGCGATGCCGGACGTCTGGATTTACGGGCGGATGCCAGCGGTGTCCCCAATTTAATGGAATTGAATCCTTTAGCCGGTATACATCCCGAACATTCTGATCTGCCGATTATTTGTTCGTTGTATGGCATATCCTACGCAGAATTGATGAATATGATCATGGAAAGCGCTTTCAGCAGAATTAAAAAACCGTCCAAGGATAAAACCAAGGCGGTTTAATGGATGGTGTGAAAAGAAAAATTATCATCCTGCACGCTGATATTCCCAATGATGCTACGGAAGATGAAAAAGATGTGTATCAACAGGTGGCCGCAGTCTCAGATGCTTTGATTGAACTGGGATATAAACCAGTTACTCTGCCTGTTTCACTCGATCTGGAAAAAGCCAGACAGGAAATTATAAAGATAAATCCCAGAGGGATATTCAATCTGGTAGAATCGTTAGCCGGCACGGGGAGGTTAATACATTTAGCTCCTGCATTGCTGGAATTCCTTGATGTGCCGTTCAGCGGGGCCGGCAGTGAGGCCATGGTTGTCACGACGAATAAAGTACTGTCAAAGGAGCGGTTAAAAACAGAGGGCATACCAACACCCGAGTGGATGATCCAATCGGCAAACACATCGGATATACCTTTTGATCCGCCCTATATAATCAAGCCGGTGAACGAAGACGCTTCAGTTGGCCTTGACGAAAGTTCGATTGCCGCAACCCGCGGTCAGGCTGCAGAAAATTTGCATATGAATGACGATAAATATGGCGGCTGTTTCGTTGAAAAATATATTCCTGGCAGAGAATTTAATATTTCGCTTTTAGCCGGTAGCAACGGACCCGAAGTTTTACCGCCGGCTGAAATAAAATTTGTTGATTTTCCAAAAGATAAACCGCATATCGTAGGCTATCGCGCCAAATGGGAAACAGAATCATTTGAATACCGCAATACAGTGCGAAGTTTTGAATTTGCTAATGAAGATAAGTCTCTGCTCAATGAATTGTCTCGGTTGTCACTGGAATGCTGGCGTCTTTTCCGTTTGAATGGCTATACACGTGTCGATTTTCGTGTGGATGAAGAGGGTCATCCTTTTGTGTTGGAAATAAACGCCAATCCCTGCATTTCGCCGGATAGCGGATTTATTGCGGCGGCAGAACAGGCAGGATTATCGTACCCGGATGTTATACATCGTATTTTAATGGATATACCTGGATTTAATCTGAAAGAATAAAGGACTATGTTTCGAATCCGCCAAATATATGATTCCAGTCTGCCGATTAACCGGGATGCTATAGCGCAGGCTCAGCAGATATTACGATCACAATTTAACGCGCTGTCCGAAGAAGATATTAATAAACTGCCGGATCAGTTAAATGATCCACTTCACTATCGTTTCCGATCAATTCTGTTGGTAGCCGATGATTCCAGAGGGAATATTAAGGGATTCGCTCTATTAATGCATGCACCTGATCGGAATTTCTGCTACCTGGATTTTATATCGGCGGCCAAGCATAAAACAGGAAGAGGCATTGGCAGTATTTTGTATGAAGCTGTCAGGGAACACGCTCTTCAGTTGAATGTACCGGGATTATTTTTTGAGTGTCTTCCGGACGATCCGGCGCTTTGTAAAGATCCGGCAACCCTGGATCAAAATATTGCCCGCTTACGATTTTATGAACGGTATGGAGCAAGACCTATCGTTAATACCGCATATGAGACGCCGGTAAATCCCGGAGATGACTGTCCGCCCTATCTGGTTTTTGATGATCTTGGAAGGGAAATCAAACTCAGTGCAAAAACCTTGAAATCAATCGTGAAGGCGATTTTAGAACGAAAATACGGCAATGTTTGTCCAACCGATTATATCAAGAAGATTGTTGATTCGATTAAAGATGATCCCGTTCGGTTGCGGCCTCTTAAATATATTAAAAAGAGTAAGGCGGTTCCGGTTAAACCAGTCACTTCATTGGAAGAAATCATCGCATTAATCCTTAATGATAAACATGATATACATCATGTGAGGGAACGCGGTTATGTAGAAGCCCCCGTTCGTATTAAATCCATCACTGAGGAACTAATGCAGACAGGACTTTTTAGAATTCTTCCCACGCGTTATTTTTCGGAAAAGTATATCCGCTCCGTGCATAACGGCGCCTTTGTAACCTATCTTAAAAAAGTATGCGCCAATGTGCCGGCTAATAAATCGGTTTATCCCTATGTGTTTCCTATCCGGAATGCTGCCCGGCCGCCAAAGGAATTGCCTGTCAGAGCCGGTTATTATTGTATCGACACGTTTACGCCATTGAATCACAATGCCTATATTGCCGCAAAAAGGGCTGTTGATTGCACGATGACAGCCGCACGCTCTTTGCTTGAAGGATTCCGTATGGCTTATGCCTTAGTTCGTCCGCCCGGGCATCATGCAGAACAAAAATCGTTTGGCGGTTTCTGTTATTTCAATTCGAATGCCGTGGCTGCTAATTATCTAAGTCAATATGGACGAATCGCCATTCTTGATATCGACTACCATCATGGCAATGGACAGCAGGATATATTCTACAAACGCGATGATGTGCTGACCATTTCTATACACGGGCATCCGCGTTTTGCTTATCCGTATTTTAGCGGTTTTGCTGAAGAAAACGGACTGGATAAAGGGACCGGATTTAATATCAATTATCCGATGCCGGAACAGCTTAACGGCGAAAAATACAGACAAGTATTGCAGACAGCCATTCGCAAGATCAGACAATTTGATCCAAAATTTTTAATTGTACCGCTCGGCCTGGATACAGCAAAAGGTGATCCTACAGGAACATGGACTTTAAACCCTGGTGACTTTGAATTGAACGGTCGTATGATTGGATCATTAAAACTGCCAACACTGGTCGTGCAGGAGGGCGGGTACAAAGTGCGTTCGCTGGGGCTAAATGCCAGGTATTTTTTTACCGGATTGTGGAATGGCTGCTGTGCAAAACCGCTGCCGACTAATCATGGAGTTAAATAACTATGTCGACTAATTCTATTTATTTTCGCACAGCAACCCATCAAGAAGATGAAAAAAATATCCGTGATATTGTAACGTCTACCGGATTTTTTAATCAGGAAGAGATTGATATTGCCGTTGAACTGCTTACGGAAAATCTGCAAAAGGGTGGAGAGGTCAGCGGTTATCATTTTATTTTCGCAGAAATTAATGAACAAACGGTCGGTTATGCTTGTTTTGGTCCGATTCCGGCAACAAAATTTAGTTACGACCTGTACTGGATCGCTGTCCATGAAAACAGTCGAGGTATGGGCATAGGTAAAAAACTGTTGATCGAAAGTGAAAAAGCAATAAAGAATCTGGGTGGTCAGCGCATATATATTGAAACTTCTTCGCGTGCACAATACAATCCAACACGAGCATTTTATATCAGCAGCCATTATGAAACGGCGGCTATTCTAAAGGATTTTTACGCGCCCGGCGACTCAAAATATATCTTTCTGAAAATAGTCTGAAATAACCGCTATGATTTGCATTATCAGGTCAATAGTCATCACATCGTATAGTTTTTTGTGAGAATAATTTAATAATCCCATTATACTTTCGTATATTTGTCATAGAATTACTTGGCAGGTTAGTATGAAACATTCTACTGAACATAATCATAATCTTATCATTCCGGATCATGTTCTGGAAAACTGGCAGGAAATTGCAAACATCCTGGCTGAGTTAATCGATGTTCCGGCTGCTTTGATTATGCGCTATCTTAATCCTGATATTGAAGTATTTGTTGCCAGTCAGAGTAAAGACAATCCCTATCATCCCGGTGAGAGCGAAACGCTCTTTGGTTCAGGACTATATTGTGAGACGGTAATCAAATCAAAAAATAAACTGCTTGTCCCGGATGCCCGGTCCGATCCCGATTGGGCAAAGAATCCGGATATCAAATTAAATATGATTTCCTATCTGGGATTTCCGATCTTATTACCCGATAAAAATCCTTTTGGCACTCTTTGCGTGTTAGACAATCAGCACAATGAATATTCAGATGTTAAAGAAAAATTAATGCTTCAGTTCCGCAACCTGATCGAATCCCATCTATCAATGATTTATATGAATCAAACGCTTGATGAAACCAATAAAGAGCTTACCGATTATATAGCAGAATTGCAGGCATTACGAGGTCTGGTGCCCATCTGCTCGAACTGTAAAAATATACGCGATACAGAAAACAACTGGCATCCTATTGAGCACTATTTATTCAGAAATCCAAAAGCAGAGTTCAGCCACAGTATTTGTCCCAAATGTAAAGCAAAACTATATTCATCTTTTGATGAGTGAAATTGTAATTTTATTGATTATTTTTGTATCTTCATCGCGGCATACATATTCTGTTCATTACATATCATAAGGATAAATGAAAACTATCTTAAAAGAATATGATGCATTGAGATTTTTTAAACGCTTTAATCAACTTATGTCCGGTTCTAAGAGCTTTTGAGACAAAATGAAGTTTAATGGAATACTTTGCCGCGTTACCGATCAGATAAGAATGGCCGCGGATGAAATTCAGATAAAACTTGTGGAAAATCTATTTTTTTAGGATAATCTTAAAATGGCTGATATTAGCCGGGAGGCTGGCGCCAAAAGGTAAAATACCAACGTTGATGAACTGAATCAGGAAAAAGATGACACTTGTTCTGTTTGATTTATGGATGATTTAAATAAACGGATTAAGGCTATTAAGACATTTGAAATTCAATACTTGAAGGATCAAAAATTGTCAACCTTACATTTGGCACATTGACCATCGAGAGCAGGCAAGACCGGTCTTTTTATCCCTGAATTATCGCTTTAAACAATTTGGAGTATACATTATTTAATATGAAGTTTTGGTATAAAATAATATGCATTCTAATGGTTATAATATTTTCCGCATGCGGTCCCAGAAAAATTTTAAAAGAACAGATAAGAAAACCTGATTTTAAAGATTATATATCCTGTTTTTTTATGGGAGAACCGGGAACGCTTCCCACAGGTTGTGAGATTAACAAGGTTGAAATACTGAATGATTCTGTTTTAGTCTGCGGTGAGGCATTTGACAAGGATACAAAAGAATCATTTAATACGGATATATGGATCGGGTCTTTTATAGAGAAGACCAATGAGAGCGGTAAAAAAGACTTAATGCCCTCTAAAAGAAAATTTTTATCAACTACCGATAGCAGCGGTATCTTTTGTATTAAAATCAAAGTTCATAAAAATGAAGTGTTATTGATGGATCAAATAAATTATGATCCCGCCGTTTTTGAGGTTTAC
>JAFGKZ010000233.1 GCA_016928315.1 Calditrichaceae bacterium | reverse complement strand
TATACGAATATAAAAATAATCATCTCACATTTGTAGAAAGCCGGCTCGATATCGGTCAGGAACAAGCCGCACCGTTAATTGCCCAGACCAAGGAATATATTGATCAGAATCTAAATGATTTGTCTATACAGATTTATGATTCGCCGCCGGGAACTTCCTGTCCGGTGATTGAAGCAGTTAAAGATGTGGACTATGTCATTCTGGTAACGGAGCCTACACCCTTTGGATTGCACGATTTAAAATTGGCTGTGGAAACTATACGGCAGTTAAAAGTACCGTTTGGCGTGGTAATTAATCGATTTGGTATTGGTAATGATGATGTACTGAATTACTGTGTTGATGAAAATATTAAGGTCATTGCCAAAATACCTAATGAGCGGAAAATTGCCGAAACCTATGCTAAAGGTTTGCTGATTTATCCGGATAATCCCCGGGTAAAAGATCAATTGGATCAGCTATGGTATTATGTGCAGGAAGCGGGTGAACGATGAAAGAAATAGTTGTTATATCCGGTAAAGGTGGAACTGGAAAAACTTCAATAACCGCATCGTATGCCGTGCTTGGCGGTAAGGATATTGTCGTGGCCGATTGCGATGTAGATGCGGCGGATATGCATTTGTTATTGGAACCGGATTTCTCTGAAGCTAATGATTTTTACAGCGGTTTTTTGCCGGAATTAAATCAGGATTTATGTACACAATGCGGTGAGTGTGCGGCGGTTTGCCGGTTTAATGCTATTCCTTTTAAACAAGGAAGGTATGTAATTGATGAATTGGCCTGTGAAGGCTGTGGATATTGTGCGCAAATTTGTCCGGTGGAAGCCATTAAAATGGTTGAACAGAATGTGGGTACATGGTATATATCCGGACTAAGGATCGGCAGTTCCATGGTACACGCCCGTTTGGGTATCGGCGCGGAAAATTCCGGTAAACTGGTTGCTAAAGTGAAAAAGGAAGCCAAAGCGCTGGCGGAAAAACATAATAAAAATATGGTGATTGTGGACGGCTCTCCCGGCGTAGGTTGTCCTGTAGTATCGTCATTGTCGGGAGCAAACTTTGTCGTTTTTGTGACCGAACCTTCTGTTTCCGGGTTACATGATTTAAAACGCGTACATCAATTGGTTAAAAAGTTTCAAATCCGATCCGGCTGTATTATTAATAAGCATGATTTGAACGCTGAAATAAACGATGAAATTGAAAAATATCTTAATGCAGAAGATATTATTCTCTTGGCTAAGATTCCCTATGACGAAAGTTTTACCGAAGCAATGACTATAGCAAAAACTATTGTTGAATATAAAAATAATGATCTGAGCAGGATTATAAAGACCAGTTGGAATAATTTAAAAGAAGCCATATAAGAAAGGCAGCATAAAATGAAAATTGCATTCACAGCTAAAGGAAACGATTGGGATTCAAAGATTGATCCACGTTTTGGCAGGACGGAATTTATTCTTATTTATGATGATAAGAAAGATGAATTAATGCATTACGATAATCGGGAAATCGAAAGCGTTGCGCATGGAGCAGGACCTCAAACCGCTCAAAAATTATTTGAATTTAAACCGGATGTATTAATTACCGGCAATGGACCCGGTGGCAACGCAGCTCGTGTTTTAAATGAGTCAGGTATTAAAATTTTTATTGGAGCTGGAGAAATGAGCATTAAAGAATCATTAGCTGCTTACAATGATGGAGGTTTACAGGAATTTAAAATATAATAACCAAACAGCGATTGTTGGAAGAGAATAGGCAATTTGTTAGACTAAAAAATCTAACAATTAGGTAAAGAATATTGTAATTGTTTATAAAAAAGGAAAGTTGAAATGGAACGGGCAGATGTTTTAGTAATTGGAAGCAGCGCAGCGGGATTAGTTGCGGCATTAGCAGGTAAACGAGTTTATTCTGATAAAAAAATTGTGGTTGTTCGTAAAGAACAAAAAACTTTAGTGCCTTGCGGTATTCCCTATATCTTTGGATCAATTGAGGGAAGTGATCAGGATATTTTACCATCAGATAAGATGTTTCAGGATGCAGGCATAGAGTTAAAAATTCAGGAAGCAATAGAGATTAACCGTAGCGAAAAATTTTGTTTGTTTAAAGATGGAGAAGTGATTAAATACGATAAATTAATCATTGCTACAGGATCAACGCCAAAAATTCCGGAATGGTTGAATGGAAAAGGCTTGAAAAATGTCTTTACTGTCCCAAAAGATAAGAATTACTTGGATGATATGAGTCAAAAATTAAAAAAATGTAAACGCATTGCTGTTATTGGAGGTGGATTTATTGGCGTAGAATTATCAGATGAGTTAAATAAAGCAGGCCATGAGGTAACATTGATCGAAATACTTCCTCACATTTTAGGTCTGGCTTTTGATTATGATATTGCAGAAAGAGTAGAATCGGTGCTGAAAGAAAGAGGTATAAAATTAAAAACCGGCAGCGGCGTTAAAGAATTACTCGGCGATAAGCAAGTGGACGGTGTGTTGCTTGATAATGAAGAAACAGTAAATGCGGATGCAGTAATATTAGCAATGGGTTATCATCCAAATTCACAACTGGCTCAAAATGCAGGTTTAGCCATAAGTCAGGATGGTTATATCAAAGTTGACGAATATCTGCGGACAGAGGACCCTGATATTTTCGCCATCGGAGATTGTGCTGAAAAAAGAGATTTTTTTACGCGTAAACCCAGCAGAACCATGTTGGCTGCCACGGCCTGTGCAGAGGCGCGCATTGCCGGAATGAATTTATTTAAACTGTCAGCCGTCAAGACGTTTATCGGTACCATTTCCATTTTTTCAACAGCCATTGGTGAATGGGGATTTGGTGTTGCGGGTTTAACTGAAACAACAGCTAAATCCGAGGGTTTTGAATATGTTACAGGCACTTTTGAGGGGATGGATAAGCATCCCGGAACATTACCGAATGCAAAGAAACAGACGGTTAAATTAGTTGTCGGCAGAGAATCCGGTATTATTCTGGGCGGCGAATTAACCGGTGGTCTAAGTATAGGCGAATTAACAAATACACTGGGATTCATCATTCAAAACAGGATGGATTTGAATTCGATATTAACTGCACAAATAGGAACCCATCCTTTATTAACAGCTTCGCCAGCTGCTTATCCATTGTTAAAAGCAGCCGGAAATGCAGCTATGAAAATTATGTTTAGAAATTAAATGGTTAAATCAAATATCAAATTTTGATAAAAACTCTCTACTAACTTTGAAAGAAAAATAGTATGAAAGTTGCATTTACTGCTTATGGTAACAGCTGGCGCGATCTAGTTGATATTCGTTTCGGCCGGGCGAAAGGATTTTTTATTATCGATACAGACACGAATGAAACCTCTTATGTTGATAATTCGGCTAATATAGATGCGGCACAGGGAGCTGGAACCAGTTCTGCTGCAGCCATTGTTAATTCCGGAGTGCAGGAATTAATCACAGGTAAAGTTGGTCCTAATGCAGCTTCTGTTCTGAAAACAGCCAATATAAAAGTATATGGAGGTATTGGTTATACTTCAATTCAGGAAGCCTACGACCGTTACATAAAAGGATTGCTAACTGAACAGATCATATAAAGGTTAGTCTATATGAAAATGACTCTAATCGAAAAACGATTTGTTAATCGGAAAAAGAAATCCGAAAGGAATATTAAAATAATCGAGTCTGATTTTAAATTAATGAATTTGACCAAAACTAATACTATTCTGGAGCTTGGATGTGGCGTCGGATTCGTATCAGTCTATTTGGCTGAAAATTATCAGTTTAATGTATTTGGTACAGACTTTGATGATGAACAAATTGATACAGCAAAGCGTATTCAACCTGAGATTAAGAATTTACATTTTCAGGTGGAAGATGCCTCTCAATTAACTATTGAAGATAGCAGTATAAATCTTGTTATTTCACAGAATGTATTCCATCATGTACCGAACTGGCAAGATGCTATAAAAGAAATTGCGCGGGTGCTGTGTCCAGGTGGTTATTTAACCTGGCTGGATTTAACATTTTCGAATTTAGTGAAAAATATATTTCTCCCATTTGTTAAAAATTATGGACTCTATACAATAGAAGATATAAAGTCAACTTTTTTTATTCATGGATTTAAACAATTATTACAGGAACAGACAGCACATGGATTAATGAATCAACATCATCTTCTATTACAGCATTCATAATAGTCTGATGGGATTAGTTTTAAGGTAATATTAAAAGGAGGGCAATATGCCACGAGGAGATCGCACAGGACCGTTGGGTGAAGGCCCAATGACCGGAAGACAATTAGGCTATGGGGCGGGTTATGACAGCCCCGGTTATACCAAAGGACCCGGAATGGGTATGGGACGCGGATTTTTTGGCAGAGGACGCGCCTTTTTTGGACGAGGCGGAGGAGGTTACCGTTTTTTCTGGAATCGCAGCGATGTGCCTGCGCCGGCTGAAAAAACAGCTCAATCATATGATGTGGATATGCTGCGTTCTGAAGTTGAAGGATTAAAAAATAGTTTATCTGCTGTCTTGGATAAGTTAAATGCGCTGACATCCAAGAAAAACGAATCCTGATTTTTATGAAAGATTCAATCAGCCGAAATACGGTTCTATCAATACTTGAAAAAATTGAACATCCGGAAATCGCTCTGTCTTTAAGTGAACTGGGTATGATTATTGATGCTGCAGTTGAGCATGATCAGGTGCATGTGGCAATCGCTGTACCAAAGATAGAAATTCCAACTGCAGTATATAAAGCAATTACAGATCTTATTGTAAATGCGTTACAAAAACCAGGCATTACTGTGCGACCGCAGTTCTTTGAAATGACAGTTGAAAACCGGGAACGTTTTTTCGCATTGGCTAAGGCGAACTGGAAATCCTCAAGGTAAACTGGATATTGATTTCTTCACTGCTCGATTTTATTAACTACGGACAGCATTTGCGTTTTCATGGGAATAAACAGGGAGTGACGATTAGCTGATGCCTCTGATTATAATATGTATCTTTATTCTGATAGCATCTATTACGATGACTATGGTTGGTAAAGGAGGCGGTAACTTTTATGTGGTGATTCTATCTATCGCAAACATTCCCATGCATGAGGCCGCAGCTACAGGTCAATTTATCCTTTTTGTGGCTTCTTTAGCGGGGATGCTGATCTTTCAGAAGAAGAAAACAATTTCATGGACATTGGTTTTGTTAATCGGGGCATCAACAGCTTTATCGGCATTTATGGGAGGTTATTTTTCTCATTGCTTAAGCGGATTTTTTTTAAAGTTGATATTTGCAGTGATGTTGATTATAGCAGGAATAATCATGTTAATTCCAGTTTCGGATGTTACGTCTGTGAATAAGAATAGAAATTTTGGAACTTTAAAGATTAGAATACTGGATCATCTTTACATTATTAATTTATGGATTACGGTACCGGTCGCTATATTAACTGGTTTCGGCTCCGGAATGGTGGGAGTTTCCGGCGGATCTTTTCTTGTACCATTAATGGTGTTGGCCTGCGGACTGCCGATGCATGTAGCTGTCGGCACAGCTTCTACGCTAATTGCGATAACGGCTTTGATGGGATTTACGGGGCATGCTGTTAATGGATATTTTAATCCTTATCAAGCGATTCCGTTAGCTGCTATGGCTGTTGCAGGTGGAATACTGGGCGGAAAGTTTGCCCTAAAAACAAAGCCCGGGCACCTGAAGCATTTGTTTGCCTATACAAATTGGATTGCAGCTTTATTTATGATTTTGAATGCATTTCATACGAATCGGATTGCATGATAGTAATCAGAGTTTTTATACGTGCTGTGGCTGATATCATTATAGCCTTGCACTGTAGATTTCATTGATTTTAAAATCAGGAAGAATATGCTAACAGAAATACAAATATCCACGGTATTTGGACCCGTTCCTTCCCGCCGATTAGGACGAAGCCTCGGTATTAATAATATTCCGCCTAAATATTGCAGCTATGCTTGTGTATATTGTCAAATTGGTAGAACGATTAAATTACGGATATCGCGTGATGCTTATTATCAGACAAATTCAATCGTAAAAATAATCGATAGAAAACTTGAAGATTTAAAAATACAAAATGAAACGGTGGATTATTTGGCATTTGTTCCTGATGGTGAACCAACGCTGGATATTAATCTCGGTATGCATATTAATTCTTTGAAAAGATTTAATGTCCCTGTTGCTGTAATTTCAAACGCTTCGCTGATTAACATCCCGTGTGTTCAGGAAGATTTAATGGTTGCGGATTGGGTTTCTGTAAAGATTGACAGTGTAAATGAGGCCGTTTGGAAAAGAATAAACAGACCCCACGGCAGTCTTAATTTGCAAAAGATTTTAGAGGGGATGATAATTTTCCGGGAAAAGTTTAAAGGCAGGCTGGTATCTGAAACGATGTTAATCAAGGATTTGAATGATTCTGAAACAGATGCGGTAGAAATGGGTAATTTTCTGAAAAGCCTTAATCCTGACATTGCCTATCTTTCTATTCCGACGCGGCCGCCAGCGGAAAGAAATATTCAACCGGCTGAACCGGATACAGTAAATAAATTTTGGCAGATCATTTCATCACAGGTTAGAAGTATAGAGTTATTAACCGGTTATGAAGGTAATGCATTTTCGTCCACGGGAGATTTACGAAAAGATATGTTAAGCATAACATCCGTGCATCCAATGAGAGAAGATGCGGTTGAAAGGATGCTGTCTGATTATAATGAAAATTACCAATTTATTGAGCAAATGATTAAAAATAACGAACTCATTAAATCAGATTATAAAAATCATACATTTTATCTGCGAAAGTTTTGAAATGTTTGCAGAAATTATTGTTCATGCACTCATGATAACCAGTTTTGTTTTTATCATGATGCTTTTAATTGAATATCTTAATGTTCTAACAAAAGGGAACTGGCAGGATAGCCTGAAAAATAATCGCTGGGGCCAATATGTATTGAGCGCATTTTTAGGCGCTGTTCCCGGTTGTTTAGGAGCATTTACGGTTGTATCCTTGTATTCACATCAGGTTGTAAGCCTGGGTGCGCTGGTTGCCGCCATGGTTGCTACCAGCGGCGATGAAGCGTTTGTGATGTTCAGTATGTTTCCGGTGAAAGCATTCTGGTTAACGGTGAGTTTGTTTGTTATTGGCATTTTTAGCGGGTATGCTTCCGATTTTATATTTAAAAAACAAGACACACTCATTGCGCATTTAAACCATGAATTACCCATGCACGATGAGGAAGAAACCTGTCACTGTTTTTCCGGCGGGCAGTTCTGGCCGCAGTTAAAAAACATCACATTTCAGCGTGCGCTGCTTATCGGTATTTTTGTGCTATTCTTATTCTTTCTGATTACGGGAACGATTGGATCCAAAGAATGGGACTGGAAAAAGATAACTTTTGCCTCGGGAGCAGTGTTTGGGCTTTTTGTAGTTTTAACCGTACCGGATCATTTTATTGAGGAACATCTGTGGATCCATGTTGTAAAAAAACACGTCCCGAGAATATTTTTATGGACATTTGGAGCCCTGTTGGCCATACATTTTATTGAACAATTCATCCACCTTGAAAGTTGGATCAGAGACAATTATTTTTGGGTGTTATTGATTGCGGTATTGGTCGGTATTATCCCGGAATCGGGTCCGCACCTGGTATTTGTAACTTTATTTGCCGCGGGATCGCTTCCGTTTAGCATTTTGATAGCCAGTTCTATTGTTCAGGATGGACACGGCATGCTGCCCATGCTCGCGGTATCCCGGAAAGGCTTTGTTTTGGTAAAGGTAATTAATATAATCGTCGGATTTACTGCAGGTCTTATGGGATATTTAATAATGTCATTATGATTTATGATCAAACATAAAGGAAATTAAATGGCGGATAAAATAAAAATCGGAATAATAATCTGTGATCGTTATCGCGACTGCGCCGGCGGTAAATGCTTCCGGTCGTTAAAAAACAGGGAAGGAGCTTTTAAAAGATACGCAGATCAGGAAGTTGAGATCGTTGGTTACACATCTTGCGGCGGCTGTCCGGGTGGAAATGTTGAATATGCGCCGGCTGAGATGAAGAAAAACGGCGTTGACGTCATCCATTTTGCTACCGGCCTGATCGTTGGTTATCCGCCCTGTCCCTATTTGGAATATTTTCGCATGTTTATAAAACAAAAGTACGGGATAGATGTTGTGGCTGGCACGCATCCAATTCCGCAGAATTATTATATAACGCATAGCCAATTGGGAACATGGAATAAACCGGAATGGCAGGAATTGATTGCTCCCACTCTGACAAATGAAACCATTCGTAAAGCATACGACTGATCATTTTATAAACAGAATAATTGTAAAAAAGCATCGGAAAAATACAATGCACAGATACAAAGATAATCTTAAAGAAGCGATTGAGCTGTTGAAAATACCTGAAAAGGCGTCCATATCCGAAATACGAAAGATTTATAAAGATTTACTGTTTAAATGGCACCCGGATAAATGTGATGAAGATAAAGATATCTGCAATGAAAAGACTCAACAGATTCATGAAGCGTATAAAATAATTCAGATGTATTGCGAGAATTATCCGATTTCGTTTACGCGCGAGGATATGGATAAAAACCAGCCAAAAGAGGCCGCTTTCCGGTTCTGGGTGGATCGCTTCGGCGATGATCCGATTTGGGGTTAGAAATTTATCGAAATATGAATACTAAATCAGAAAAGTAATAACGCATATGAAAACATATCTGGACTGCATACCCTGTATGATGGAACAGGCCCTGCAAACGGGACGCATTGCCACCAGTGATGAATCGAAAATTAAAAAACTGCTGGATGCGGTAGGTGATAAAATCAAAGATATTCCATTAAACAACACACCGCCTGAAACAGCCACTTTTATTTATCAGAAGATAAAAGAAATTACCGGCGTAAACGATCCCTATAAAACAATTAAAGAACAAAATATTCGACAGGTGATTGAATTATACCCTTATTTACAGGAATTAGTAAATAAATCAGATGATCCTTTGCTGATGGCTATCCGGCTGGCTATTGCAGGGAATGTTATTGACTATGGTGCGCACAGACATTTTCATATTGAGGATGAAATTGAAAAATCTATTGATCAGGATTTTGCTGTTTTTGATTATGACAAATTTCAAAATGATCTGAAAAAAGCCAAAGCTGTTTTATATCTCGGAGACAATGCCGGGGAGTCCGTGTTTGATAAATTGCTGATAGAAACCATGGGCAAGCCGGTTACCTATGTGGTTCGCGAAGAACCGATCATCAATGATGTTACAATGGAAGATGCCATTAACTCCGGTATTCATGAAGTCGCTGAAATTATTTCATCAGGGGCGTATACACCAGCTATTATTTTGAAACTCTGTACTGATGATTTTATTGAAAAATTCAATGAAGCGGATCTGGTTATCAGTAAAGGGCAGGGCAATTATGAAGGTCTTTCAGAGGTTGACCGTCCTGTATTTTTCCTGTTAAAGGCCAAGTGTGAACTCATTGCGCGGGAACTTAAAATAAGCAAAGGCGCCATTGTCCTTAAAGCGATAAACCTGTAGGTTGTGTATTAAGATGTTGGATCTAATTAGAAATATATTTACAATTTTTATAAAGTTGTAATTAGTTATGAAAAAGTTTAACTGGCGTGCGTTTACCAGCTTATATATACTTTTTTCCTTTTTAATAATTATACTATCAGGAATCATTCTCTATATTGCTCCGCCGGGAAGAATTGCTCATTGGACTGATGTTCCTTTACTGGGCCTGGAAAAGAATCAGTGGCAGGCTATTCATACCATATTTACTTTTATATTTATCATCGCCAGCGGATTTCATTTATACTTTAACTGGCGTATGTTTTTAGCCTATCTTCGCGATAAACTAAGTCGCAAATACCTGAGAAGAAAAGAATTTTTTGGATCTGTTATTTTAACCATCTTTATTTTTTTAATCATTCTGTTTGAATGGCCTCCTGTACCAGCTATCATGGCATTTGGCCAGGCTATGACCGATTCATGGGAGAAAAAATATGATAATCCGCCAGTCCCCCACATGGAAGAGATGACAATTCAAAAACTTTCGGAATTGCTGAATCAGGATTCCGGCGCGATTATTCAGAAGCTGCAAACAAAAGGAATAAACGTATCAGACAACGATGAACAGTTGAAAAATATTGCTAAGAAGCAAGGTTATTCTCCTCAACAATTATTTGACATGATGAAAGAAACGAATAGAATAAAATCTAGTTTAATCCAAAATACTACAGGCAAAGGATGGGGACGAAAAACCGTTTCCCAAATATGCCGGGAAAAAGATATTCCGGTTGCGATGGCAATAAATAATCTTAAAATTTACGGAATAACTGCTGATGCGAACTCCCGTATTAAAGTACTGTCGAGGGAATATACTATTGAATCTTCTGAAATAGTGGGTATAATTATTAATAAACAATTAATTAAATAAAAAATTCTTTTATGAAAGAAGAATCATAATGCAATTATTAATTTTTGCATCTTATATCATTTCAATTCATCTAAACTGATATAAGCACAATAAAATGATGAATAACAATATGACATCACATTTAGATAATATTGTTTTTCTAAACAATTTTAACAAACCGCATGGGAGGGTAAATAATGAATTCACTAAAAGAATTTGATGTATTTTGCCATTTTTGCGGAATCGGGAAAAAAACCATCAAAGCTCTCAGCTATGATGAAGCCAGACAAATAATGAAAAATACAGAATATATCGATTTTGATGAGATTGTTAATTTGACTAAACCCTGTTTAATTGATGAAGTAATATTAAAGGGAATTTCTGAATCTACACATGGACAGGAGCAAAGTGATATTGAATATAGAAACTGGGGTTCAGAATAAAGTAACAGAAATAAATTAACATTATTGAGTGGAAAATAGTTTTGCTTTTTCCACAAGATCATAATTGTAGTGGTTATGGATTTAATTTAAACATTGGTTATGTGTTATGATGAAAGCTTGTTCCGTTAAATTGGTTTTCTATAAAGTCTCAAATCTACTATAAAAAGGAGGATTTAAATATGGCACTTTTAATTAACGATGAATGCATTGCTTGTGATGCCTGCGTACCGGAATGTCCAAATGACGCTATTTCCGAAGGGGATCCAATTTATGTGATCGATCCGGATCTTTGTACCGAATGCATAGGTTTTCATGACAAACCGCAATGCGTGGAAGTATGCCCGACAGATGCGATTCACCCGGATCCTAATCATAAAGAGTCGCAGGAGGATCTTTTAGCTAAAAAGAATAAAATTCATGGCGATTAAACAGGCCTCATAATAGGAAATTATCAGGATATCTTGGTTTGCTGCCTGTTTGACCATCCAATTTTATAAAGAAGGAGGTTAACATGGTAGATATGATAGTCGATTGCAACGATCTGGATTGGCAGGATGCCGGTGAATCGTACCATCCGGATACAAAAATTAAAGTATTAAGGGATGATGAAGGAGGCAGGACAATCGTCCTTAAAATTCCCAAAGGTTTTAGCATGGGAGGCCATACGCATATTAAAAATGAACAACATTTCATTTTAAAAGGGCAGTATGAAATAGACGGGCAGGTTTACACGGAAAGGACATATCAGCTTATCAGACCCAATATGACTCATGGTCCTTTCACTTCAGAAACCGGTGCGGAAATCCTTGTATTCTGGAATTGACAAACATGGAGTGATTATGCCCAGAATTGAGCCATTTGAAAAATATTATGATCAATATGAAGATTGGTTTGTAAAAAACAAGTTCGCATTTAAAGCAGAAATTGAAGCGGTTCGAAAGCACATTCCCGAACATAGTCGCGGCATTGAAATCGGGGTGGGCAGCGGATTATTTGCCGAACCATTGGGTATTCATATCGGCCTGGAACCCTCACGGGAAATGCGCACTATCGCTGTAAAACGAGGGGTGGATGTAGTAGAAGGCATTGCAGAACATCTCCCTTTCATGGATGATTTTTATGATTTTGCTTTAATGGTTACCACCATATGCTTTGTGGATGATGTACAACAATCGATTAATGAAGCGAGACGCATTATCAAAGCGGGGGCCAAACTGATAATTGGTCTGATTGATAAAAATAGTCCGGTCGGCAAGATATACAGAAAACACCAACAGGAAAGTGTTTTTTATAAAGATGCATCTTTTTATTCAACAGATGAAATTGTCGGTTATATGAAAAAAGCCGGCTTTCAGAATTTTTATTTCACGCAGACTATTTTTACCTCACCGGATAAAGTTGGTGAAGCAGAACAAATAAAGGAAGGATTCGGCGAAGGCTCATTTGTAGTAATAAGCGCCGTTAATAAAAATGGCTAAAATTCAGATTATATATGATAATACAACATTAAATAATTCACTTAAAGCTGATTGGGGATTTTCTGCGCTTATTTCCGCACATAACAAAACTATTCTGTTTGATACAGGCGGTAACGGGCAAATACTGCTGGAAAATATGCAGAAACTTAGTATTAGTCCGGAATCAATTAGTGATGTATTTATTTCACACAGCCATTTTGATCATATTGGCGGTTTATCCCATTTTTTAAATGAGAACAACAATGTAACCGTTCATGTTCCAAAGTCTTTTCGCGGTGTTCGTTCAGCAGAGAAGGTTGTGTATTATGATCATCCTGTTCAATTATTTAGCGGCCTATATACGACCGGTGAACTTGATGGTATTGAACAATCAATGGTTATTGAAACAGCAAAAGGATTACTGATTATTGCCGGATGTTCACATCCTCCCATGGAAAAGATTATTAATGCCGCAAAAACCTTTGGTTCCGTTTTTGGCATTATCGGCGGCCTGCATGGATTTGATCAGTTTGATTTGTTTAAAAATTTTGAACTCATCTGTCCGACACATTGTACGCAATACATTAAAGAAATAAAAAATCGGTTTCCCCATAGTTTTATTGAAGGAGGCGCAGGCCGGGTGATTGATATATAGGAATAGGATTTAAATTCTATTGAATTTCTAATATTAATATGATTGTTCTTTCTAAATCGGATTCTATAAATAACTTTCGCGCTTTTATCTGGCATTCGGCGTTTTTGGCATTAGCCCGGAATTTTATGGATATGGATACTATTATTCCGTCCATGCTGATAAAAGCCGGGGGCAACTCCATTCATCTCGGACTATTAACTGCTATAATGATTGGCGGAACCAGCCTGTTTCAAATTTTTTTCGCCAGTTATCTTTCCTATAGATCTCTTAAACGAAAATATCTATTAACCGGTATTAACCTTAGAATAATAGCTCTTTTTTTTATGGCTGCTTTATTTGTTTTTTCAGGCTATTTAGAAGGCTGGATAATTATCCTTTTGATTTTTCTATTTATTTCAATGTTTTCTTTTAGCGGCTCGTTTGCTAATGTTTCCTACGTTGACATTTTAGGTAAAGCCATACATGAATTTAAGAGGAAAAAGTTTTTTTCTTTACGTCAGGTTGTAGACAGCGTTTTGTTATTCGGATCAGCGCTATTAGTTCGATATTTGGTTGATCATTATGAATATCCGGTAAATTATAGTATACTTTTTTTTGCCGCTGCATTTTTACTTTTGACAGCATCATTGGGTTTTTGGAATATTCATGAACCCGAATCAAAGAATATTACGAAACGAAATCTTCGTGAGTTTTTCAGACGAATTCCTGGTGAAATACGTCAAAATCCAAATTTAAAATATTACCTGATTTTAATTAACACTATTGGTCTGGGACTCAGTATCCTGCCATTTTTTATTTTATTGGCTAAAGATAATTTTGGTCTTACTTTTCAGTCCATCGGTAATTTCCTTTTATTTAGAACTATAGGCATGCTGGCAGCAGGTTTATTTCTTTATCGATATTCTAGAAAATTTCTATATAAAGATGTATTGAAAATTATTATTATTCTGGCAGCCTTATTACCGTTGATAAGTTTGCTAATGGTACATTTTCCCAATTATTATACATACATTTTTATACTTTCCGGTATATTCTTCTCTTTATATAAAATTATCCTGAATGGTGTATTGCTTGAAATCTCAACGCATGAAAATCGGGCTATTTATACAGGTATTTCCGGGGCAGGCAATATTGCAACCACTATTTTCCCGATTTTTGCGGGATTTTTTATTTCTGTTTTGGGATATAAAATTGTTTTTATATCGATTTCTTTGATTATTTTTACCGGTTATTATTCCATATTAAAAATGCGTTGTCCGCCTGAAAAACAGGCAAAAATAAAATCTGGCAAGTAAAAATAATATAAGATCCATAATTTATAAAGAAGATAAATGTGAAAATACTTGATAAAATTTAAATATAATTTGAATACGATAACTTTGTTGACTATTTTATTAATAATAAAATTTGTTGGAATATAATAAACTCATAAACAGGAGGAATCAATTTATGGCGGAGAATGAAGCCGGATGTGCCAGGCCAACCGGAGCTATGGTCGGTGAACCGGCTAAAGAACAACCGGAAGAAAAAGAAAATCAAATAGAGGAGAAAAAGAGAATGTCTGTAGCAAGAGTTGGCGCCAAAGCGCCCGATTTTCAGGCGCCGGCCTATTATCAGGGTAAATTTACCACAGTAAAGCTGTCTGATTTTCTGGGTAAATGGGTAATGCTCTGTTTTTATCCCGGTGATTTTACCTTTGTCTGAGCGACCGAAGTGTCAGCGGTCGCTGCAAGATATGATAAATTACAGGAACTGGGCGCGGAAGTGATTTCCGTTAGCGTGGACAGCCAGTTTGTGCACAAAATGTGGAATGATCATGAATTATCCAAGATGGCTAAAAAGGATATTCCTTTTCATATGGCTTCCGATGGACCGGGTAATGTGGGGAAAATCTATGGCGTCTATGATGAAAATGCAGGCGTTGAATTACGCGGCCGGTTTATCATCGATCCCGACGGCATTATCCAGGGCATGGAAGTATTAACGCCTCCGGTTGGCCGCAAGTTTGATGAAACGATCCGGCAAATCCAGGCATACCAGCATGTTCGTAAAACCAAAGGCGCCGAAGCTTGTCCCGCCGGCTGGGAACCGGGTAAGAAAACATTAAAACCCGGACCGGAACTGGTGGGCAATGTCTGGAAAGTTTGGGATCCATACAAAGACCATTAACCGTAATAAATACTACATTCAATATCAAATCCCGCTTTTCGGCGGGATTTTTTGTTTTACTGATTTTTATTATATTCAAAAACAATATTTTAAAGATTTAAATAACAGGTTAGTCATATAAAATGAAAAAATCCAAAGGGCAACTTGAAGCTGAAATAAGTACAGCGGTAACAAAATTTGAAAAAGAATATATCGGCCGTGGACCGAAAGAATCAAAATCATTTATACTTGAAGATATGGTCATCATAAAATTAAAAGGTGTATTGACGCCAGCCGAAGAAAAACTGGCATCAGAAGAAGGCGGTTCACAATTAATCAAACAAATGCGCATGCGTCTTATCGATAGCTCTCAGCATCTGCTTGGTGAGATGATTGAGACGACAACAGGTTCAAAAGTAACCGGATTATTAACCGATATCAATCCTAAGACGGGTGAACGTGTTTTTGTATTTACGCTTTTCGAGAATCTTGAACGAAAATTATGAATATTTTTTAACGGGAATAATTTTAAATTGTTTAATGTTATTGATTCTAAATATTATTTTTAAAACTGGAAGACAGTTTTGAGCATTTGAAACTTGATGAGCAAAAATGTAAGCCAGCGCTAAATCAAAAAATGATTGGTGCTGGCTTTTTTTATTTAGGAGATAATATGGCAGTGAATACGGAAAATAAAAAAGATAAATTGATGGAAAAAGCTGATCACACCCAGGATCCATTGCTTATCAAATTGCAGTACATCATAAGACTATCTGTGCGATTGTTAGCAGTTATAATGACTTTAATAATATTATGGGGTGTGTTTGATGTGGCTTATGTGATCTATAAACGTTTAGTTGAACCGCCCTTTATGCTTTTGACCATCAGCGATATACTGGCAACCTTTGGCGCCTTTATAGCGGTAATGATTGCCATAGAAATCTTTGAAAATATAATAGTTTATTTGCGGGAAGATGTTATTCATGTGGAAATTGTGATGGCAACAGCGCTTATGGCTATTGCCAGAAAAGTAATCGTTTTAGACTATAATGAATTGAGTCCGGAATATGTATATGCAACTGCGGCGGTAACCCTGGCCATGAGTATTGGATACTGGCTGATTGTCAGAAACAAAAAACAGAAGCGGATTATCAGTGGTTAAAAATTTTTAAAGCGATTAAAAAAATTTGGCAGACACTATAGATGTCTGAATAAAAAATTCAGAAAGCTAAAGCGTGGGCCGGTGCAAATACACTGCAATGGGTATGTACCGGCCTTTTTTTATGAGGAGGTAAAAACATGGTTGAATTAACTGTGAGTAAATCTAATGAGATTAAAAATATTATCAGAAATTTTCTGAATTCACAACTGGCTGAAAACCCTGAACAGATATCCTGTCATCTTAATAATGACATGCTTGCTGTCTATGCTCATGGAATTATCAGTCCTGCAGAAAAGGCAATTATGCATTCACAAAATGATAAGCGCACTTTGTTTGAATATAAAATAGCTGAATTTGAGATGATAAAGACTGACCTGATAAAAATAATTAAAAAATCACTTGGTTGTGATATCAACAAGATTTATACAACCATAACGGACGATGGTATAAGAATAATACATATCCGTCTCTTTAACTGAAAATTTGATTGATTTAAAAAACTGTTGGAGAATAAAATGGAAAGAATTATAGGAAAACACTGGCATCATTTGCCGGAAGAAGAAATAATAGAATTGCTGGAAACCAGCAAAGAAAAGGGATTGGATATTTTTGAGGTTAATCATCGGCAGGAAAGGTTCGGTCCAAATAGGTTGACAGCTAAAGCAGGTAAAAACATATTTATCCGTTTCCTTTTACAATTTCATCAGCCGTTAATTTATATACTATTATCAGCGGCGGCTATAACACTTTTGCTGCAGGAATGGATTGACGCAGGCGTAATTTTGGCCGTTGTGCTGGTAAACGCTGTTGTGGGCTTCACACAGGAAGCGAAAGCTGTGAAGGCGATCGATGCGCTTTCCAGAACAATGAGCGCCGGGGCGAGGGTGCTTAGGTCAGGTAAAAAACAGGAAATAGATGCAGTTGAGTTGGTGCCGGGGGATATTGTCTTTCTGCAATCCGGTGATAAAGTCCCGGCAGATATGCGGCTGGTCAGCGTACGGGAGCTTCAGATAGATGAATCGGCGCTTACCGGCGAATCACTGCCGGTGCAAAAGAGGGAAGTCATTTTAGATCATGATGTCATGCTTTCCGATCGGCGAAATATGGTTTATGCTTCAACATTAGTCTCTTTTGGGACGGGCACGGGAGTCGTGGTAGCAACCGGAGATAAAACGGAAGTAGGCAGAATATCGCAGTTGATTTCAGATACAGTCGAACTGGAAACGCCGTTAACTAAAAAGATTGCCCATTTCAGTCACATCTTGTTATATGTAATAATTCTGCTGGCTGGTATTACTTTTACGATCGGCTTACTTCGTGGAGAAAATTTTGTAGAAATGTTTATGGCAGCTGTTGCTCTGGCTGTGGGCGCTATTCCCGAGGGTCTGCCAGCGGCAGTTACTATAACATTGGCGATTGGCGTTTCGCGCATGGCAAAGCGCCGGGCAATTATCCGCAAGCTGCCCGCAGTAGAAACGCTTGGCAGTACAACAGTAATTTGCTCGGATAAAACCGGTACATTAACTGAAAACCAGATGACTGTAACAGACCTCATTGCTGCAGATAAAAGATATAAGGTTGAAGGCAATGGCTATCGGCCGGAAGGAAGAATTCTGTTTGAAAACGACCCGGTAGGCATTAACAATGAATCTGTATTGAAGGAATTGCTCAGAGCAGGCATGCTTTGCAATGACTCCGGCTTAACAAATGAAAACGAAGAGTGGCATGTGCAGGGAGATCCTACCGAAGGGGCATTAATTACTTCGGCATTAAAAGGTGGTTTAAAAGAAAGTATTTTATCCACACGATATCCGCGATTGGATTCCATTCCTTTCGAATCGGAGCATCAATATATGGCAACCTTGCATAAGGTGATCGATTCCGATTATCGGCTTGTCTATATAAAGGGTTCGGTTGAAGCCATTCTGGATAGATCAGCATACAGGCTGAATGAAAAAGAGAGTATTACCAGGATTGATGCTGAAGATATCCTAAAATCGGCTAATGAATTATCGACTCACGGACTTAGAGTTCTGGCATTTGCCCGGAAAAAAGTTGATAACTCTGTTGAAAAAATCGATCATCCGGATATATCCAAAGACCTCGAATTTATCGGTCTGCAGGCTATGATCGATCCGCCCAGAAAAGAAGCGATCGATGCAGTCCGTACTTGTCAAACCGCGGGCATTGATGTGAAAATGATAACGGGTGACCACATTTTAACTGCTCAGGAAATTGGTAAGCAAATTGGCTTGAGATTTAATACTTCCGTTTCCGAATACAAAGCCGCCTATACCGGAAAAGAACTGTCGGGTATGTCTGATGAAGAACTGATCCAGGCTGCCAAATACGCCAGCATATTTGCGCGGGTAACGCCGGAACAAAAACTTCGTCTGGTTGAGGCCCTCCAATTACAATCGCATGTGGTGGCAATGACCGGAGATGGCGTGAATGATGCGCCGGCTTTAAAGAGATCGGATATCGGTGTTGCTATGGGCATGAATGGGACTGAAGTAGCTAAAGAAGCTTCGGATATGGTATTGACAGATGATAACTTCGCTTCCATTGAGGCGGCCGTGGAGGAAGGCAGAGGCGTATTTGATAATCTGACAAAATTTATCGTATGGACACTGCCTACCAACCTGGGTGAAGGTCTGGTAATTCTTGCCGCTATCTTTGCCGGCGTGATGCTGCCTATTTTACCGCTGCAGATATTATGGATTAATATGACTACGGCAGTGCTGCTGGGATTAATGCTGGCATTTGAACCCAAAGAACCGGGCATTATGCTGCGCAAACCACGCAATCCACAGGAACCGATCCTGACAAAACATTTGATTCGAAGGATATTATTAGTAGGCGGTTTAATGCTGGCGGGCGCTTTCAGTATTTTTAACTGGGAAATTAACCGCGGTGCGTCCCTTGAAGAAGCCCGGACGGCTGCTGTGAATGTATTTATATTCATCGAATTGTTTTATCTGTTCAACAGCCGTTCGTTAACACGCTCAGTATTTAAAATCGGGTTCTTTTCAAATCCGCTTTTATTTGCAGGTGTAGGTATAATGATTGTTCTTCAAATTATGTATACATATGTGCCACTAGTAAATACGCTGTTCCGGAGCGCTTCCATCGGCTGGGAAGTATGGATTCGTATACTGCTCATTGCAGCAGGCACGTCTTTGACTGTTGCTCTAGAAAAATGGCTGACCAATAAGGTCAATAAGAAAAAAGAGAATAATAAAAAATAAAATGAAAGGATAAGTTATGTACAGGTATAAACGTATTCTGATCAATTTAAACATGGATAAAAATGATGCAAATATTGTTAAACAGGCATCGGTTATAGCCGAAATGGCAAAATCCGAAAAATTGTACTTTTTGTATACGGAAAGAAAAATGGATATTCCTGACGAATTAATAAAAGAATACCCGGCATTAACTGAGTCTGCTGCTGATTTTGCCCGGGAAAAAATTTCCGGGTTGATCGAGACTGAATTCCAGGCCGGTGTAAAACCGGATACTAATATTATTATTCAGGAAGGACAGATTTTAGATGAAATCCTTAAACAGACTCGGATAAACGGCATTGATCTGGTCATCTATGGTATGACTGCTGATAATGCCAGATCAAGTAACCTTGCAACAAAGCTGGCCCGAAAGGCGGCTTGTTCGGTTTTAGTTATTCCTGAAGGCAGCGAATTAAGTTTGGAAAGACCATTGGTTGCCGTGGATTTTTCAGAGTATTCCGCAGAGGCTGTTGATGCCGCAGTTGCTTTTACTAAAGCTGCTGGAAGTTCGAATCTTGGCGCTCTCCATGTTTATCAGGTTCCGATAGGTTTTCATAAGACGGGTAAATCTTATGATGAATTTGCAGAGATAATGCAAAAGAATGCAGAAAATCACTTTAAAGAATTTATAAGTGATGTTAAAATGGAAAACATGAAGATAAATCCCAGCTTTGTGCTCAATGCAAAACCGGTGGAAGCCATATCTAAATTTGTAAAAGACAACGGTATAACCTTCTTATCGGTTGGCGCCCGCGGACGAGGCGCCGGCGCTGCGATCATGTTGGGCAGTGTATCGGAAAGATTGATAGAAAATGTGGAAGTGCCAATTCTGGCTGTAAAGAAAAAAGGAAGCGGACTTAATATATTAAATGCTATCTTCAACTAAGGAGGTGTCAGTATGAAACTATTACAAAAAATTATGTTGGCAACCGATTTTAGTAAATCTTCAGAACAGGCATTAAATATGTCCATGCGTCTGGCCAAAATATTCAATTCTGAAATTTATATATTGCATGTCATTCCTTCGATGGAACTTTCCAAATTAAATAAAGAAATGATTGAAAATGGAGTCCGGGGAGAGTTAGAAAAATTATATAATACAATCAGCAAAGAGGGAATTAAAGTGCATGATATCGGTCTGCAGACCGGTATACCCTTTCTACGCATAATTCAGGAAGCAGATAAGCATGATGTAAATGTTATTATGATGGGCAGCGGAAAGAACATATCCAGGGAAACAAACACCTATAATCTTGGAATTACAGCGCAAAAAGTATTGCATAAAGCCGCTAAACCAGTGTGGATTGTAAATACGGAAACAGACGGAGATATAAATTCTATTCTTTGTCCGGTTGATTTTTCCAAACCTTCGGAACGCTCACTGAAAAATGCTATACATCTGGCCCGCAAAATGAAAGCAGAATTAACTATTTTGCATGTTGTACCGGCGATTAAGGAATTGTATCAAAACCTGGCGGATACTAGCGAAAAGGATCAGGATGAAAGAGTGCGTCGACATAAGGGACAATTTGATAAGTTTTTGAAACAGTTTGATTTTCATAATGTAACATATCAAAAAGTCATTGAGACCGGTAAAGTACATCAGGTGATACTGGAAAAAGCGCAGAGCATGAATACACAATTGATTGTGATGGGCGCCTCCGGAGAGTCTGAAAATTTCAGAGTTTTTATGGGATCAAATACGGAGTATGTAATCAGGAAATTACCATCCAGCATTATTACTCTAAAATCGGAAAGTGTTATTCAACCGATGATTGATTATCAAATTTCTGATCTGGAAAGTCACTACAATTTGGGTCGGCAGTTTCTGGAAAACGGTATGTCCCGGGAAGCTGTGGAACAGTTTAAATACTGCGTTAATCAGGATGTATTATACGCACCGGCTTGGGATGGGCTGGCTTTAGCTTACCAAAGAATGGATGATGCAGAACGTGCGCTGGAGTATAAACAAAAGGCGGAACATATCCGGAAGAATCTGTGGGAACGGCGCGTCCAGGCGGAAATTCGATCGAAACACACAATTATCGGTTCATAAATCAGATAATGTTAGTCGTATAAAAATCATCCGCTGAGAATAGGCGG
>JAFGKZ010000232.1 GCA_016928315.1 Calditrichaceae bacterium | reverse complement strand
ATCAATATCAACAAGAATTTGTTGATTTAAGATTTGGCGCCTTTTTTCATTTTGGGATTCGTACATTTACTGGCGGTAAATGGGGGGAGGCCGAACAAGATACGAATAAATTCAATCCGGTTAACCTTAATTGTGAACAATGGGCAGATGCTCTTGTTTCAGCTAAAATGAAATTCGGGATATTAACGACCAAACATCACGATGGTTTTTGTTTATGGGATAGCAAGTATACCGATAATGATGTAGCCAGTATTCCCTGGAAAAATGGAAATGGCGATGTCGGTTTGGAATATGTGGAAGCGTTTAGAAACAAGGGACTCGAGCCATTTTTATATTATTCTGTCTGGGATAATACGTCAGCTATTGGTAATAGACCTATTACAGAAGAACAAATTTCGATAATTAAAGGGCAATTCACAGAATTATTATCCAATTATGGCGAGATTAAAATGCTCTTTATTGACGGCTGGTCATGGAAAAAGGGCCATAAAACATTACCATATAATGAGATTCGTAAACTTGTAAAAGAGCTTCAACCTAATTGCTTGCTTTTAGATAATACTCATCTGCCATGTTTATATAATAACAATTTAATTCATTTCGAGGCAGGCAGTTCTTGTCCACCGGATAACAAAACTCCTGCCCTTCTTAATAAATTAGTCTACCTGGATAGCGGTAATGGCTGGTTCTGGGATGAACGGGTATCAACGGCAGAACTATTAAGTGTTGATGAAATTGTCAATAATCATCCTACTTTTTTAGAGCCACGCTGGTGTAATTTTATTTTAAATTTGCCCCCTAATCCCGATGGGAAATTGGATGAAAATATCGTTAGTCGGCTTAAAGAAATTGGTCATGCCTGGTTCCCGAATTTGGATCGTTCACCTCTTCCAAAACAGGAGTCTCAGATTGATAAACCGATTACACCGAAATCAGCTTCAGCAACCAGTGGAATAGCAGAATACGCCATTGATGGGCTAAATGACCGTTATTATTATTCGGTGTGGGAGAGTACAGATTCTTTACCCCAATCCATAACCATCGATTTGGGCCAAAAATATTGTGGAATAGATATTATAACTTATGTTCCAAAATATAATCCTGTGATTAAACCTATGATTGAGGCCAGTATTACTTCTTATAAAATATCAGCCAGTTTAGATAGTATCAATTTTAAAAATATTTCATGTGGCAAATGGAATGGTGATACTAAAATGAAAGTAGTCACATTTGAACCAGTAGATGCACGCTATTTTAGACTGGAAGCATTAAGCGCAAATAATAATTTTGTTGCTGCAACAGAGATAATGATTGGTAGAAAATGAATAATAGAATTAATACAAATTGTATCCATTTAGGAAAGACCGTTATCCGAATTTTGATTATTGTATTTCTTATTTTATTAGGCATGTTTCTTATGACCAAATGCCAACCGCATGTTGTTCAAGTAAAAAATATTAATAATGGAATCGAGTTAAATTCGATCAATCAAAATATCAGGATTCAGTTCTACAATAATGATATTGTCAGAATTATCAAATGGCCTTCTAAAGGCAGACCTGACAAAAAAAGTTTATCGGTTATAAATAAACCAAATACCGATCTAGAAATAACAATTTCTGAAGCAAATAATAAAATAGATATGACATCAAGTACTCTTAGAGTGAATGTTTCTAAGAAAGATTTTTCAGTTAAGTATTTTCCAATTGATAAAAACAGTAAAATTTTTGAAGAAATAGAGGAATCTAAATTTACCCCTGTTAATTATGATGGCGATTCCGGATTCTCAATGCAGCAAAATTTTCGGCTTTCCCAGGATGAAGGCATATATGGACTTGGCCAGCATCAGAATGGATATTTTAATTATCGAAATAAAAAAATCACTTTAACACAATCAAATACTGAAGCAGTTAATCCTTTTTTAATTTCAACAAAAAATTATGGAATACTATGGGACAATTATTCAAAGACAATTTTTGAAGATAACAATGGTAATGCTTCTTTTTGGTCTGATATTGGCGACAACATCGACTATTATTTTGTGTACGGAAAAAATATGGATGATGTCATATCAGGTTACAGGAAATTAACCGGTAAGGCGCCCATGTATGGGAAATATGCTTTCGGATACTGGCAAAGCAAAGAACATTATGATACACAGGCTGAATTAATGAGCGTAGCGAAGAAATATCGCAAACTTAAGATTCCAATTGATAATATGATTCAGGATTGGGATTACTGGAATGGGGCTGAAAACTGGTGCGGTATGTTTTTTGACAAAACACTTTTTCCGGAACCTAAAGAAATGTGCGATCAATTACATAAAATGAATTATCATATTATTATCTCGATCTGGCCTGCTCTTGGACGAAAGACACTTATATACGAAGACATGTTGAAAAGAGGCTACCTATATAAACCGGTCGGCTGGGCGGGATTTAAATACTATGATGCATACAATCCGGATGCTAACGAACTGTACTGGAAATATTTAAAAGATGGTATTTATTCAAAAGGTCTGGATGGCTGGTGGATTGATTCAACCGAACCGGATGTCGTTAATGCCATGACAAAAGAATCAAGTGAACATGAATTGAAAAAAATGGGAAGCAATTATCTGGGCTCATTCGCACGTTATTTAAATACTTTTTCCCTGGCTATGACAAATGATTTATACAAATTCTGGCGTGAAGAAAGCTCCGATCGCAGAGCTTATATACTAACACGCTCTACTTTCGCCGGTCAACAACGTAATGCGGCTACGACATGGTCGGGTGATATTGGCGCAAGTTGGGAAGTATATAAAAATCAAATTTCTGCCGGATTAAATCATTGTATGTCAGGTATACCTTATTGGACATTTGATATTGGCGCTTTTGTACTCGGCGCTTATGACGGTGTTTTTATGGAAGGAGGTAAGGAACCGGCATACCAGGAGTTATATGCCCGGATGTTCCAACTGGGAGCCTTTACACCCATCTTCCGTTCACATGGCTCAGAAACGCCGCGTGAAATATGGGAAATGGGTGAATTTGTTGAGCCCATAATTAAAATTGATAAACTGCGTTATAGGCTTATGCCTTATATTTATTCGCTGGCATGGAAAGTCACTCAAAATGATTATACGATTATGCGTGGATTACCAATGGATTTTGGATATGATAAAAATACATATTCAATTGGTGATCAGTTTATGTTCGGACCGTCAATCATGGTAAATCCAGTTACGGATTATATGTACCATCATCCTCCGGAAGAAAGTCAGCTTATAACTAGTAAGTTTTTTAAAACCAAAGATGGGAAACAAGGCCTGAATGCTACTTATTTTAAAGATGCTGGCAGGACCGTTTTGAGCAAAAAACAGGTCGATCCGAATATTGACATCCTGTGGTATACCGGTCGCCCGGATTATGTTACAGATTCTACTTATGCTATTCGATGGGAAGGCAAACTTATTCCATCTGAAAACGGAATGCATCAATTCCATTTACTTTGTTATGATGCAAAGAGAATCATTTTAAATGGTGATACACTTAAGATGGTCTACACCAGTGTTGAACAATATACCGAAAAAATCGAACTGGAAGCAAGTAAAGCATATGACTTTATTCTCGAAACCGAGAATCGATCCACTGGTGCAGCCCGCATGATATTAAGATGGAAAACACCTGCTATTTTTGCAAAAGAACAATCGGAAGTAAAAAACACAAAGAGCAGAAGCGTATATTTGCCGGATAGAACAGCGTGGGTGAATTTTTGGACAGGTGAGAAATATAAAGGTGGAAAAGTAATTAACACGGATGCGCCAATAGATATTATTCCTTTATTTATCAAAGCAGGTTCAATTATTCCCATGGGCCCTTTTTTACAATATTCAACAGAAAAACCAGCTGATCCAATTGAACTCAGAATATATCCCGGAGCAGATGGCAGGTTTACGCTTTATGAAGATGAAAATGATAATTATAATTATGAAAAGGGAATTTATTCTACAATTAATTTTGAATGGATAAATTCAGAGCAAAAACTTGTGATTGGAAAAAGACAAGGCGATTTTCCCGGGATGTTGAAGCACAAAACTTTTAATGTTGTTTTGGTTTCGAAAGATCGTGGAAACGGTCTTGAGATAAGCTCCCAAATTGATGAATCCATACACTATGATGGTAAAAAAATAAATATTAATTTTTAAAATATTAAGGTAATATTGAAACCTTTATTCGTATTAACAATCTCCGTTGTTGTATTGCTATTGCTTACGGAAACAATCTTTTGTCAAGGTTCATTTCGGGAACAGTTATCAATGGATTCTGATTGGCGTTTTGCGCCTGGGCATGCAACTAATCCTGCGCAAGATTTTGGTCATTCAACTGCGTATTTTACCCATTTTGCAAAAGCAGGGTACGGAGATGGCCCGGCATCTACAAATTTTGACGATCGTGCCTGGCGTGTCATTAATTTACCACATGATTGGTGCGTTGAATTAAATTTTAATCCTAAGGGTGGACACAGTCATGGCTATAAAGAAATTGGACATAACTTTCCTGAAAATAGTATTGGCTGGTATAGAAAATCGTTTTTTATTGCAGAGTCTGATTTCGGTAAAAAGATATCCATTCAGTTTGATGGCGTGCATCGAAATTCCAGCGTATTTGTAAATGGATTTTATTTAGGTGAAGAAAATAGTGGTTATATAAGTTTTAGTTATGATATGACTGACTATCTGAATTATGGCGGTGATAATATAATTGCTGTACGTGTTGATGCATCGGTTGAGGAAGGCTGGTTCTATGAAGGCGCTGGTATCTATCGTCATGTCTGGCTGATTAAAACCAATCCTTTGCATATCGCTGAATATGGCACATTTATTACAACTAAAAATATAAACGATCAGACTATAATAAAAATACGAACCACCATAGAAAACGAATTTGATAAAGAGCTTGAATTTGAAATTGAGGAGACAATAGTAAATCCGGATGGAATTATTATTTCCAGGAATAAATTAGAAAATTTAAGTCTGATGTGTAACGATCAAAAAGAGTATATTACTAAACATAAAATAATTAATCCCAAAATATGGTCACTTGAAAAACCTTATCTGCATAAACTGTACACCAAAATTATGGAAAATAATAGAGTCATTGATCATTATGAAACAACTTTTGGAATCCGTACAGTGCGGTTTGATCCGGATAGCGGTTTTTTCCTGAATGATAAGCACATCAAAATTAAAGGCACTAATAATCATCAGGACCACGCCGGTGTTGGGACAGCCATCCCAGATGCGCTCCAGGAGTTCAGAGTAAAACGTTTATTGGAAATGGGAAGTAATGCAATCAGAACCTCTCACAATCCCCCAACCCCAGAATTACTTGATGTATGTGATCGATTGGGTATGCTTGTTATGGATGAAAATCGATTGATGGGTACAAATAAAGAACATTTTTATTGTCTTGAGCGACTCATCAAGCGTGACAGGAACCATCCATCCGTAGTGATATGGTCATTGGGTAACGAAGAGTGGGCTATCGAGGGAAATGAGAAAGGTATTCGGATTACGGAAACGATGCAGACATTTGCAAACAGGTTGGATTCATCCCGTGCCTTCACAGTAGCAAGCAGCGGGGGATGGGACACCGGCATTGGTGCGGTCTCGCAAGTGATGGGTTATAATTATATCTTCCATGGGGATATTGATGCCCATCATAAAAAATTTCCCTGGCAACCAGCCGTTGGAACTGAAGAATCCACTTTGAGCGGAACCAGAGGGATTTATATAACAGATATGAAGAATGCGCACCAGGCGCCAAATAGTTTTCTCTCTGAATCCGGCGGCATAGAAAATGGCTGGAAATTTTATTATGAACGTCCTTTTCTTGCCGGTCTTTTTTACTGGACGGGATTTGACTACCGCGGCGAACCAAATCCTTACGGCTGGCCCCAGGTAACATCACAGTTTGGAATTCTTGATCTTTGTGGATTTCCTAAAGATTATTTTTACTATCTGCAAGCGTGGTGGGGAAATGAACCAGCGCTTTATATCAGTCCTCACTGGAATTGGGATGGTAAAGAAGGCCAGAATGTTAAAGTAATTGTCTATTCAAATTTAGATGAAGTTGAATTGTATCTTAATAACAGAAGTTTTGGCAAAAAACAAGTATTACTAAATAGCTCTCAATATTGGCAGGTGGTGTTTGAGCCGGGAATTTTAGAAGCGGTTGGTTTTAAAGATGGGATTAAAGTACTGCGTAATCAAAGAAGAACTACCGGTAATCCAGTGGCAATTCAACTCATTGCAGATCGAAATCAAATAAAAGCGGATGGCAAGGATGTTTCTGTTATTACTATACAGGTGATTGATGAGAATGGTCTGATTATACCTACGGCAGATCACGAAATTTTCTTTGCACTCGAAGGTACAGGTAAAATACTTGGGGTTGGTAATGGTAATCCATCCAGCCACGAGCCTGATAAATTCCTGTCTAAAATTGAAGTGTGCAAAATAGAAAACCTAAAAGAATTAACCATTGATGTGCTTGATAACAGGAAAGAAGTTTCTGCAGAATATGATGATTCCGGTTGGATAAGCGCTTTTTCTAATGAACCGGAAGATTGGCAGGAATATCGGGATTCGCTAATAGTGATACGAGGATCGTTTGATCTACCTGAAATACAATTTAAAGACACGGTAAACTTATTCACAAAAAGCATCGTGGAAAATCAAAGTATATATATCAATGGCCAATTGATTAAAGCCCATATTGTACGCGATGATCCAAACCAGTCATTTCTGCTTAGCCATCGCTTCCTTAAAACAGGGAAAAATGATTATGCGGTTACCGGAAAACGATTCAGATTACGCCACAAATGGGATGAACCGAATCGTGATCCGGGTCTTGTGCAGATAATCAGGCCAGCTGAACAATGGAGAAGAAAGGTTTTTAATGGATTAGCTCAATTAATTATTCAGTCGGGGCAAAAAAAGGATATACTAATTCTGAGAGCATTCTCACCGGGGTTGAATTCAACCGGACTAAAGATTACAACTAAAATGTAACAAGTATTTGTAAGGTATTTAAATGGAATTTGTAAAAAGTTAACCTGTCTGCTGATCGGGAGAAAATTATATTTATGAATCTGCATAAAAATATGCCAAAAATTGGAATACGGCCTGTTATTGATGGAAGGCGAAAAGGAGTTCGTGAATCCCTGGAAAGACAGACAATGCAGATGGCAAAATCTGCTGCACAATTTTTGGAAAACAATTTAAAACATAGTAGCGGTTTACCCGTTGAATGCCTAATCGCAGATACTTGTATTGGGGGGAGTGCGGAGGCAGCTGCATGTGCCGAAAAGTTTAATCGTGCCGGAGTGGGTGTTTCATTAACCGTTACTCCCTGCTGGTGTTATGGCACTGAAGTCATGGATTCGGATCCGTTAATACCTAAAGCAATCTGGGGCTTTAATGGTACTGAACGACCCGGAGCAGTATACCTGGCAGCCGCCCTGGCAGGTTATAATCAAAAAGGTTTGCCAACATTTGGTATATACGGCCATGATGTTCAGGACAAGAATGATAATGCTATACCAGACGATGTACAGGCGAAACTGTTAACATTTGCAAATGCAGGATTGGTTGTCGCTCAAATTCGCGGGAAATCATACTTATCCATGGGTTCTGTATCAATGGGTATAGCCGGTTCAATCATCAATGAAGATTTTTTTTCTGACTATCTTGGTATGCGAAATGAATATGTGGATATGTCTGAATTTATACGTCGTATGGATGAGGGTATCTATGATGCCGAAGAGTTTGAAACAGCAATAAAATGGACAAAAGAAAATTGTATTGAAGGAGTCGATACTAATAGAAAGGAAATTCAATCATCCAGAGAGTGTAAGAATAAAGAATGGGATGTCGTTGTTAAAATGGCTCTTATTGCCAGGGATCTCATGATCGGCAATCCCATGCTTGAAAAACTTGGATGGCAGGAAGAGGCATTGGGGCATAACGCACTTGCAGCAGGGTTTCAGGGCCAACGCCATTGGACGGATCATTTTCCTAATGGTGATTTTATGGAAGCAATCCTAAATTCATCTTTCGACTGGAATGGAACGAGGGAACCATTCATCGTCGCTACGGAAAATGATTCGTTAAATGGCATCACTATGTTGTTTGGACATTTATTGACCAACACGGCACAGATATTTTCTGATGTGCGTACCTATTGGAGCCCTGATGCAGTGGAACGAGTAACGGGTTTTAAGTTAACTGGTGAAGCAAAAGATGGTATTATACATTTGATTAATTCCGGTCCAACCGCGTTGGATGGAACCGGACAGCAATCAAAAGATGGCCAACCTGCCCTAAAACCATTCTGGGAAATTACGAAAGAAGAAGTAAAAAAATGTTTAAAGGCAGCACGCTGGTTTCCGGCTGAACGCGAATATTTTAGGGGTGGGGGATTTTCAACACAATTTATTACCCAAGGAAATATGCCGGTAACGATGTCCCGGATTAACCTGATAAAAGGTCTGGGGCCAGTTCTGCAAATAGCGGAAGGATACACTGTTGAATTGCCATCGGATGTACATGAAAAACTCAATCAGCGTACAAACCCAACCTGGCCGACCACATGGTTTGCCCCTGTTCTTACAGGAGATGGATCATTTAAAGACGTCTACTCGGTTATGGCTAATTGGGGAGCTAACCACGGCGCAATTAGTTACGGACATATTGGTGATAAACTGATTACACTGGCTTCTATGCTGCGCATTCCGGTAAATATGCATAATGTTAACAGGAATCTTATTTTCCGGCCGTCAGTATGGAATGCATTTGGAACAGAAGATTTGGAAGGAGCCGACTATCGGGCGTGTAAAAATTTTGGGCCGCTTTATAAAAAAATATATATATAGATTGTTTCATGTATTTAAATAAATTTAGTAATCTGGTATAACTTAGATTATGAAAATATTTTTATTGCAAAAATTATGGTATAATATATTTCAAAGATATTATATTAACAGCGACAATATTGAATTTATTTAAAATTGTAATGAATTCAATTTTGTTTAAAAACTAATTGAAAGGTAAACAAATAAAAGATTATGAATAAGGAAAATTCACGTAAACCTAAACTAATTCCGTGTAATGTACGCTGGCTCTTTGTACTTGTAACCAGTCTTTTTGCATTATGGGGATTTGCCAATGATATTACAAATCCCTTAGTTGCTGCATTCGGCAGAATCATGGAAATATCTTCAAGCAAAGCTGCATTAGTTCAATTTGCTTTTTATGGCGGATATTTCACTATGGCTTTACCGGCAGCTCTTTTTATCAGAAAATATAATTACAAAGTAGCTATACTTATCGGTCTCGGGCTGTATGCAACCGGTGCTTTATTATTTTATCCTGCAGCAAGTTTTGGACTGTTTGGATTTTTTTTAATCTCGTTATATATCCTGACATTTGGACTGGCATTTTTAGAAACCACAGCCAATCCTTTTATATTATCAATGGGTAGTCCTGAAACAGCTACCCGAAGATTGAATCTTGCTCAATCCTTTAATCCGTTAGGTTCGATAACTGGCATGCTTGTAGCGAAGGAATTTATTTTAGGCAGGTTAAATGCCGGTGATAATTTTTCTGGTTTGCCTGAGTCAGAAAAAATTATTATCAGGGCACATGATTTAATAGTAATTCGTGATCCATATGTAGCTTTAGGATTGGTAGTACTGGTTATGTTTATTATTATTGCCGCTTATAAAATGCCATCATTCAAAGATGCTAGTAAAGAAATGAGTTTAAGAGACAGCATAAATTCTTTAATAAAAAATAGAAGGTATATTGAAGGGGTAATTGCTCAGGTATTTTATGTCGCCGCACAGATTATGTGCTGGACATTTATCATTCAGTATGCATATAATATTGGAATCTCTTATGAAAAGGCACAATTCTATAATATGATTGCGATGTTAATATTTATTGGAAGTCGATTTATAAGCACATTTCTAATGAAATATATAAGTCCGGGAAAAATGCTGTTGATATTTGCTGTTGGAGGAACGCTTACAACATTAGGAACAATTTTTATCGTTGGGTACACAGGTTTATTATGTTTAGTAGCAACATCAGCTTTTATGTCTTTGATGTTCCCTACTATTTACGGTATTGCTTTAAGGGACATGGGAGATGAGGCTAAAATTGGAGCAGCAGGATTGGTGATGGCAATTGTCGGCGGAGCATTAATGCCGCCGCTACAGGGAAGAATTTTAGATATTGGTGGTACAGGTTTTTCTGATGTTACTATTCTTTCTGTTCCTGAAGTAAATTTTTCCTTTGTTCTGCCAATGATTTGTTTTATAATTATAGCGATTTATGGTTTTAGAACGATAAAAGATAAAACGAATATAGGGTAATTTTAAAATTATAATCTTTTTAAAAAGCAAAGGATAAAATATTAAAAAATATTCCAAACATAGTAAGCCCGGATTTATTAAAAATACTAATGGATATGAGTCATGGTGATGAAATGGTGATATTTTCCGGCTGCATCGATGGCTCGAAGAATGATTAGACTTGATAGTCAGACTAAAGAAAGCGATTGTTTAACAATAAAAATATAAATTTCTCTAAATTAAAATTGTATGAAATTACGGATTGTGCGGAGGAAAAATGCCTGATTGGCTTAAAAATAGAATTAAAAATGTTTCAACGGATACGGTCATTTTTGGTTTTGATAATAACTGTATAGAAGTACTTCTGTATAAAAGAGCGCAAAATCCATCTAAAGGAGCCTGGGCTCTGCCAGGTGGTTTTCTGATGCAGGGTGAACTGATTGAAGAAGCTGCACGAAGAATTCTGAAAGATACCACGGGCGTGGCAGATATTTATCTGGAGGAGGTTGGCGTCTTTGATCAGATTGATCGATTTCCTTCCTGGCGTGTATTTACCATCGGCTATTTTGCTTTAGTAAATCCTAAACGATATAAACTAATATCATCTGGTATATTCACATTGGATGCAAATTGGTTTAATATTGATGATATGCCTGAACTTGCCTGGGACCATCAAAATATTGTGGATAAAGCATTAGAGAAATTACAGATGAGAGTGCTTCATAAACCTATAGGATTTGAACTTTTACCGGATAAATTCACTCTTCCCCATCTTCAAACTTTATATGAGGTTGTATTAGATAAAAAATTTGATAAGCGCAATTTTCGAAAAAAAATTATGCATATGGGCGTGTTAACTAAATTAAATGAAAAAGACCGCAAAGGTAAAAAACGCCCCGCTGATTTATATAAGTTTAACAAACAAAATTATAAAAAACTTGTGGATCAGGGAATGATTTTTGGTATATAAATCATATCCATGTCAACAAGCATCAATTTATAAATTATTCTTTTTCTATTTTATATATCGCATAAGACTGTCCATTTAAATCAACATTGTAAACATTATCTTTTGATTTAATTTTTGTATCTTTATTACCTGATAGCAGTAAAAAATTATTTGCATTTATATTCAATTTAAACTGTGCTGAAGAATTTCGACTTGCCGGATTAAAAATACACAATATCACATCCTTTCCAGCAGCACGGGCATAAATGAAAGGATACGTATTTTCGTTTGCGTAAACAGGTACAAATTCAGCGTAAGCGGCAAGAGCAGGTTCAGCTTTCTTTAATTGTATTAATTTTCGGACATGGTTTAATAAAGAATTCGGATTCGCTTCCTGATCCGCAACATTGGGCGCATCTTCAGCTGAATCTACTGGTAAATATAATTTTTCCTGAACTGCTGTGGAAAATCCTAAATTTTTCCCTGAATCCCATTGCATGGGTGTACGTCCGCCAGCTCTTGGCTTGTATGCTCCTTCGACATATGGATTTCCATATAATTGCCGCATACCAATTTCATTTCCATAAAATATAAAAGGGATGCCCGGCATGGTTAATGAAAAAGCAATAATCATTTCTAATTCTTCATCAGTACGATTGATATTTAACCGGGATAAATCATGGTTTCCAATAGGTAGTAAGATATATCCATTTCCTTTTGTTTTATTATATTGATCCATGTAAGCGGATAGAAAATTTGTAATATCGCCTTTACCTTCTTTGTCAAAAAAACTATAACCCTCTGAGTATCCGTTTAATATGCGCCAGCTTTCTTTTTGCAGCAAATCGTTATATCCGGCAAACCAGTGAAAGAAATCCGCATGGAATCCACCGCCATTCAGGGCGGATTCCGGATGAGACCATTCAGCTACCATAAACGCATCTGGATATTCGGTATCAAAGATATGCCGGATACTGTTCCAGAATTTTTTAGTACCTTCGTCTCTGGTACTATAAAACTGATCATTCCCGCTAACATTCGCATTTTTTACCAGGGCGCCTGCCATATCAGCTCTGAAACCATCTGCACCCATATCCATCCAAAACCGCAATATCTTTTTCAACTCCTTTTGCAGTTCTAAAATATCGGGATGGTCAATCGGCAGCATCCAGTCTTCCTCCGGTTTAGCAAAACCGAAATTGAGCGCTGGTTGGTTCCAGTAAAAATTCCGCATAAACTGACCGTTACGCCGGCTATAACCTTTGATGAACGCATCACGATACTCGATGGGAGGATTTATCCAGGTATTATTTGTCCAGATATACCAGTTGGAATACTTGTTTTTTTCTTGTTTAGCTGATTCCTGGAACCATGGGTGTTCAATGCTGGAGTAACTGATAACATAATCAAAAAGTATTTTTAAACCACGTTTCTCTGCTTCATTAAACATTCTCTTTGCATCTTCATTCGTCCCATACCTGGGCGCGGTCTTATAATAATCAGAAACATCGTATCCTGCATCGTGAAAAGGGGATTCGAAAAATGGGTTAATCCAAAATCCATCCACACCAAGGCTTTTTACATAATCCAATTTTTGGATTATACCTTCCAGATCACCAATTCCATCACCATTAGTATCAAAAAAAGTCTGAGGATATATCTGGTACATTACGGCAGTGTGAAGCCATTCGGGGCAATCAGGAATTTTATATTCACCGGTTATAACTCCGGTATCAATTGTTAAATTATCCTGTGAATAAACAATAGTAAATATATTAAGTATACATAAAATTGCCAGGATAAATAGGAGCGAGATGCTAATGGGATTTTTCATTAAATTATTTCCTCTGCAAAATTACTATTCCGCTAATAATATCAATATTCTATTAATTATAACTTCTATTTTAAAAGTAACATTTTAATTGTTTCAGAATATTCGTCTGTATCAAGTTTGCAGAAATAGGTACCGCTCGGGAATGAATATCCATCAAATTTAATTGAATGTTTACCGCCATCAATTTTTTCATTGTTTATTAAAGTAGATATTTCTCGACCGGTAATATCATAAATTTTTACAGTGACATGAGTTTTATGAGCTAATGAAAAAGTAATAAAAGTTATGGGATTAAATGGATTTGGGTAGTTTTGATATAGTTTAAAATCCTGGATCATAGTTGATTGATTTTCATTCTCAATGGCAAGAACATTCTCACCGTCTTCGATCATTATCATGGTGACAGAGCGGCCAGGTGATTCAATTTTGATTGCATCCTCAATAGGATAAGCCCTGGCTTTAAGATAGTCTAATTCTTCATAGGGTCCGAAATGATTTTCTGATGGTTCTTCATCATTAATATATACATATTGTGAAAAATCACCATTATCATCGCCCCCTGTGAAAGTATAAGTATAATATTTTTCACCAACGGTTTTATTACTGATATTAATCTTCACAATCTGATCCGATGCACCCATATTTACAATGACGGCACCCAGTTCACCAAATTTGAATGTGGTAGAATAAGCTACAATGTTACTATTTGTGGAAGATGTTTTCAGAACATGATCACCGATAAATTGCGGGAGGTAATGAAGGTAGTAAAATTCCGGCCGTGGGCAATAGTCTGAAATATCTGGATCATCGCCACCATAAAAAATTGTAGTTTCCCCTGTAACCAATAGCCAACGTGCGCCTAAACCAAAATTATTTTTTATAAGTTCACACATAAGGATAACAGCCTGCATACCGTTTATATAGGATGTTGCTCTCAATGCAGATCCATCGCCCATATTATATTCGGTTAAGGCTATAGGTTTTGAATATGCACTTTTATTAATGATATCCTGCCTGATAAAATCTATGTTATTTTTCGGTTCAGTCACTGCCAATTTTAAAATATCTATCACCTTTGTTGAAGTACTAAAATAATTATGCATAACATAAAAGTCCGCCTTATCACCGACTTCTTTAAAGAATCCTTCATTCCATTTTCTATCGGCAATATTCCAGCTATTTGTTCCATCAAAGTGAATAACCTGCCCGCCCACATATATTGGATATCCGGTTTCGTCAGCGGCTGCTTTCATGGAATCAACAAAAACATTAAAATGCTTGCCATACAGTTCTCCTGTAATAATTTGTGGTTGTCCGTCCTGGTTGAGTGATGTATCAATCATCCATCCATATTCCCACGGCCCGCCGTTCTCGTTGCCAATTTCCCAGAATTTTGTCCGTCCTCCATCATAACGTACCCACTCAGCAGCAAGATGGGCAGCCTTAGCTACCGGATCTTCGCTTGTGCCATAGCGTGCATATCCGTAATTAATTGTTATTAAACCTTCCTCAACATCACTATTGGTACGAAATGCATAATATTGATCTGGTGTTGTTTGCCAACCACCACTCCCCGTCTGCCCCCAAAATTTACTTTTTAGTGCCGTTGTTCCGTTATATGTTGTACCATCATATACTGAATCAGGAACGTCTAACGGTACGCCATTCCAAAAATAACCATCGGACCAGCTTCCACCGGGAAAACGTATGAGTGTTGGCGCAAGCAGTCTTGTATTCTCGACCAATACAGGATCATTATGGGCTCCCGCCCAGGCTGCAATGGCATTGCCAAATACATACTCAGATACCAGGCCAAGCGTATCATTTTGTATAGTAATAATAACTGACGGATCTGAAGCAGGTTTTACTGCATCAACCGATTCAGGAATTTTTGCTTTTTTTAGTTTAAAATCTTCAAGAAAGCAATTCTCTTCGGTCTGTCCATAAAGATTAAAATTAATCAAGAATATCGCTATCCCAAAAATAATATGAATTATCCTATTCATAATACGATCCTTTCTATTTCAACATTCAAAAGATTACTGCTTTGTCAATGTTATTAGAAAAACATCATTCTCCCGAACTTCCAGTTCTTTTATAAAAGCTTTGTTGTTTTTTACATTAATTTTTTCGCTGGAAATTGTGGAACCATCGTTAAGCTCTTTGATCTTCTTAACCTGCTTTATTGTTAATTGATCGGGTCTGCCCATGTCAAAATAAGTTGTGTAGGGATCATTTACGCGATAACCAACTTTATAAATTTCGACCGTGTACTCACCGCTGGGAATTTCCGAAATATCTATCTTTACTTTTTCTTTTGTTTTTGATGGTAAATCCCGGATGTAATAATCCTGATTATTGACAGAATCACCGGGAAGGGGGCAGGTAAAATTCCAGAGCAGTACCTGGATGTTTCCTTTATCATCCTTGCATGCCCAGGAAGAAGTATCGCCATTCAATAATTCTGTGTTGCCAAGTTGATTCATAAATTTATAGGCATAAAATGCAGGTTTGTTAATAGCCTGGTAATTTAATAAACCAAAACCGCCATGAAAAGGTGTGAAGCGCGGGCCCGGTTCTTCGAAGATATCTGTGAACACCCAATAAGACATGGAAGTTGCTGCATCGCCAACACGTTTAATTTTATCCAGTATATAGGGCGCTTGATGGTAACTGTCGTGTATTGGATCGGCAGGGGTATATGAAGAGCTCCACTCTGTATAGTGAAGTTCTAAATTAGGCAGAGAAGAGCCGGCAATTTCTTTTCGGGAATTCAAGACGTCTATACTCAAACTCATCGGATTGCAGTCAAGAACCGTACCTGTGTTTCCCCATTCATCGAGATATCCTACTTTAACGCCATAAGCATGGGTGCTGATGAAATCCAGGGGAAGTTCATTATCTTTACAGAAGTTGATCAACTCGACTTCCCATGCCGCACCAGCAGTGGCAGGACCGCCAATCCGATAGCCTTCATTAACACTTTTCACAGCAATAGCAGAATGCTTATATAATTTAAAATAGTCTTCCATTGTTCCTGTCCAGAATCCCGGAGCAAGGTTCGGTTCGTTCCAAACTTCAAAATACCATTTTTTTACTTCTTCCTCGCCATAACGTTCGGTAAAATGAAATGTCAAATTTCGTATTAATTCTTCCCATTTTGTGTAATCTTTCGGCGGTGTTACGTTACCCCGCCACCAGAAAATGGTTTCCTTGCCGCTTGCCAATGCGTTGGGCATGAATCCAAGTTCAACGAAGGGTATCATATCAATGCTGAGAATAAAGTCATATAGAACATCAATATATTGATAATTGTACATTGGATTTCCATTCCGATCCTCCCGGTAGACGCCCATATCATCGGTAAGCAGACCATGCATGCGAATGTATTTAAATCCGCATTCTTTTTTCACATATGCCAATTGTTGCTGCCAATCAGCCCGCAAGCCTTCATTGGCCCTGCCAGCGCCTATACATTCTTTGAACATCGTATTCAAAGGACCTTTAACCTTATTGAAATCAAGATCAATTATACGTTCAGGTAAAGCAGATTGTCCAAAGGCATTCGAAAAACCTATAACTATAAGAATAAATAGACTTGCCATTTTCGACTTAAATAACTTCTCTTTCATAAGGTTGTCCTCTCTATTTTTGAGATATAGAATATTCTTTATAAATATTTAAAACATATCGACTTTTAAATTAACTGATTTACATCCAAGTACTGTATGATTTATATATTGACTTTTATCCTATTTTACCTCTATAAATTCAGGCTCAAACGGTTCAATCGCGAATTCGTTCGTATATTCTTTATCAAATAAAAGACTTTTTAATCTGCCCTTTAGCTCAATCTTTTTAGGCTTATCGCTAATATTCAGATATAAAAAATGGTTCTTATTGATCTGTCTTGCCATTACACTATCAGGCGCTGTCGGTCCTTTTTTGATGGAAAGTTCGTTGATCAAATCATCTAATAACGGGCTTAATATTTCGCCTCTCGCGGGAAGGCCCATATATATTGCTTTTCCTTTTCCATACTGGTTGGTAGTAATAACCGGGTAATCTTTATCCAGACTGGTTATAGTTCCGATTACTTTCGCGCCTTTTGGTTCAATAACATCATATCGGGGTGATTCGGTTTCAAGATTTTTTTCCTCGTATCGAACTCTAACTTTTTTCCCCTGGTACGAAATTCTTGAAATTTCATTCATAGTTTCAATTTCTTCATAACTTCCAACACGAATACCAAAAACATCGTTTAATAATCCGGGGCGTGTACTGGCAAATACTTTATTAGTCGTATCAACAACAGCCGAATAACTTGTCATAAGCGCCGTTCCGCCATTATTCACATAATCGCAAATCTTCCCGGCAGTTTTTGAATCCATAACGGCTATTCCAGGGATGATCAATAATTTATAGTTTAAATCGCTCCGGGTGATATCAAGCATCCTTACATCGACATTGCGATCAAAAAATTGGTTAAAACAAGTCCCGACCTGGCCATCATGGGATTCCGGAAAAGAATAACTGACGATTTGACTCGGGAATGAGAAAGCCAATCCTACTTCAGCCTGCAGTTTATAAGGCAGATACTTTTCTATCTTTTTAAATTCCGATGCAATTTTTTTATATTCATAGTATTTACGGTTTGGAATACCATCCCAGTCAATCAGGCCCTGTAAATACTGTTCTTCACCGCTATGCATACTTTGCCATGTCCAGCCGCAAACCATCTGGTTGCCAAACATTAAGGAGGCATAGGCCTGTTTTCTGCAGGAATTGGGAACGGCGGTCATAGTTGTGAATTCGTTACACCAGAAAGGATCTGTGCTTTCGTATTGAATACGCACTATTCCAAAGGAGGCCCACAGGATTCCGGCATTGTTGATTAGAGAAGTGCCCGCATAAAATCCTTCGCCTCCGCGAGTCATCTTACCGGAGTAGGCAAGGGGGGCATAATCAAAATATTTTAAATAACTGAAATACCATGCATTCGTATTTACCAGGGCATTCGGGGCATTGGCGTTGACAATATCAATGGCCTTAAAGAGTAAATCATTAATTTCATCAGAGACAAAACGCCTGAAATCGAGCATCCGTTCAGGCACATCGTTATAGTGTGTTGATACTGGAAATCCTATTTCATCCCATTGGTTAATCTTTCTGGACCAGCGTTGTCCGGCCCAGGCATTATCGAGATTTTCAACCGTTGTATATTTTTTCTTTAACCAGGCAATGTATCGCTGTCTGGCTGTTTCTGAATATGAGATTTGACCGTCGCCTGATTCGTTATCAATCCCGAACGCCAGCAACGCCGGATGATTAGCATATCGTTTTGACATAACATCCGTAAAACGCAAGGCATATTTCTGATACATCGGATCGCCAATATCTTCCATATAACGATGATTCGGGTACAATACATCGCCACTCTTATCGGTTATACTAATTGAAGGATATTTATGGTGTAACCAAATGGGAGCGGGACGAATAGCGATATCTAAAATGACCTTAATATCGGCTCCGTTCAATAAGTCCATAACCTCGTCAAACCATTCAAAGTCAAAGTTACCCTCGGACGGCTCATAACTGTCCCAGGCTAAATGGCCCAAACGCACAACGTTGAAACCAGCCTCTTTCATAAGCTGGATATCATGTTTTATTTTGTTCGGATTTTTATCATCGTGCGGATGATAATTAGCCCCAACATATAACTCCTGAGCCTTTAAGGAATAACAGATAATGCTAAGAAATATAATTGATATTATTATTTTCATTCTTTTTCCTATATCATTATAAAATGTTCATAACCAATACATTCCCGATAAATTATTTTGCCTGGATTTCAATTGTGGATTCTTGCAATCCTTCCGATGTTGCGCTCAGATGAATAATGCCAGGTGATAATGAGGTTTGTATGACTGCCAGACACATCCCGTTAAACGCGGATCTGCTATTTGCCTGAAATGATTCATGGCTTGTCTGATTGCCATTATCAACGCCGGCAATTTTTCCTGGTCCTTTTATCGTAAAGTTAATGAGATTATCGGCATGAGGAACAAGCGTACCGTTCTCATCCAAAACCGTGACCGTTATAAAAGACAAATCCTTTCCATCTGCATTAATATTTGTACGATCGGCCTCAAGTTGAATATTTGCGGCAGCGCCTGCAGTTTTCACCTCAGCTACTAGATCTTGTTTACCCGGAGTTCTTCCAATGGCTTTCAAAGTACCGGCAGTAAAAGGAATACGCCACATCAAGTGCAGATCATCCATAGATTTTTTTCTGATACCCTGTGATTGATTATTCAAAATAAGTTCGACTTCATCGCAATTTGTATAGGCCCAGACATCCACATTCTGGCCTTCTTTCCAGTTCCAGTGTGGTAAAAGGTGCAGCACCGATTTCTCAGTCCATTCACATTGATAAAAATAATAAGCATCCTTTGGAAATCCGGCCAGATCGATAATGCCGAAATAGGAACTTTTAGCCGGCCAGCCATACGGCGTGGGTTCTCCGAGATAATCAAAACCTGTCCAGATAAAAACACCGGAAACAAAGTCTAATTTTTTTGCTGCTTTCCAGGTTTCTTCGTGAGTTGATCCCCAGGGAGCGGAGCAATTATCATAAGAGGAACAACTAAAATCCGCATTTCCTTCATAAAAAGGTAAATCCCAACGCATTGGCCAGCGGCGGATGCTATCGGATGGCATATCATAACTGCCGCGGGTGGCTAATGCTGATTCGGTTTCGGTTGCAATAAATTTTTTACCGGGAAAATTTTTGGGAAAGTCATTCCACTCCTGATGATGATAGTTAAAACCGATCAAATCCAATGATCCCGATGTAAATAGAGGATTTAACGGATTTGTATCATTACAGCCTGCGGTAATGGGTCTTGTTGTATCAAGGCTCCGGACAATTTTGCACAATTCATCGGTGATTTCTCTGCCTGAAGGATCGTCATGATCATATTGTTCGATAACCTCATTCCCAATACTCCAAATAAATATACTGGGATGGTTTCTGTCCCGTAAAATAAAATCACGCAAATCTCTTTGATGCCATTGATCAAAATACAGGTGATAATCAAATTCAGTTTTTTGTATGGCCCAGATATCAAATGCCTCATCCATCACGATGAAACCCATTTTATCGCATAAATCGAGTAGTTCGGGAGCAGGCGGATTGTGCGATGTGCGAATGGCGTTACATCCCATCTCTTTGAGAATTTCAAGTTGACGCTCAATAGCCCTGGCATTTATGGCAGCGCCCAGGCAACCTAAATCATGATGATTGCAGACGCCTTTTATTTTAATATTCTTTCCATTCAGGAAGAATCCCTTGCCGACATCAAACGAAAATGAACGGATACCAAATATGGTCTCATAGTTATCCACTAATTTATTGCCGGCATTTATATGGATAACAGCTTTGTACAAGGATGGATTTTCTATAGACCATAGAGCAGGATTTTCCACCTCTAAATTCTGTTCTATTATGAACATAGAATCGGCGGATATGGTATGATATGTTTTTTTCTGACTCACCTGCTTGCCCGCAGGATTGATAATCGATGTGATAAGTTCAATCTGCTGGTTCTGATCTGATGAGTTTTGAACCTTTGTTTGTACTAAGATTTTTACGGAATGGGCTTCGATTTGCTGGGTAGTGACAAATGTTCCCCACCGCTTAATGTGAATTGGGTCCGTGGTTACAAGCCGGACATTACGGTAAATGCCGGAACCCGAATACCAGCGGGAATTAGGCTGCTTTGAATTATCGACCTTCATAGCAATTATATTGGGTTCATCGCCATATTTTAAATATGATGATAATTCATATGAGAAAGAGATATATCCGTAAGGTCGTTTTCCGAGATACTGTTCATTGATCCAGACTTCGCTGTTTTGGTATACGCCATCAAATTCAATAAATACTAACTTATCTTTTTGTGAAAGGGGCATTTGAAATGATTTTCTATACCAGCCAATACCTCCCGGCAGAGCGCCGCCCCCGGCAGTAGCTGGATTGTCTTCTCTAAATGTGCCTTCTATGCTCCAGTCATGAGGAAGGTTTAATAGTCTCCAATTGGAATCGTTAATTATTAACTTTTGTCCGTCTGGTATATCACCTAAATTAAACTTCCAGTCATTATTAAAATCTTCTATTGTTCTGGCCGTTATTTCGGATTGTGAACAGGATGATATAATTATTGACGTTGATGTTATCAGACATACCGATATAACAAGTATCCTAAACGAAATTAATGATAGTTTCATATGCACCATTCCATAAATGTATGTTTTATCTTCATCCTCTTAGTCAAGATATTGGATGATTCATAGCGTAGATTGCTCAACTGAAAAAATAATCAGTTGAAATCCGTTTCTGGCTAATAATTCCAATAAACAAGTAATTCAACGATTCATAAATTCTGTTTTAAAAATTCAAATTTTAAATATTTAATTTGCCATTTATTCCATTTTAAGACTTATAGAATCACCATTGTAAGTTAACACATAATCCGCTTTTGAGTTAAAATCGAGACAGCCGTCCGCCTGGTCCTGTTTAATCCACATTATTTCAAATGTTCTCGTCTCGAGCATTCCATTGAACCGGCCTTCACGTTTATCTATAGTAACTTCCTTTTTAGTATTATCATATTTAACAGGAATAACTGAAAATGCCCCATTTTCATAATTGTAATTAATGCCTTCATCCTCATATAATTTAAATGAACCGTCGGCGCCGTCATAGATAAAAAGACGGATTGGATCAGCTGGTTTTTCGGCGGTATATTGAATCTCAGGGCCGCAAGGGATTATGGATCCTGCTTTTATAAAAATTGGAATATCGGTGTAGGGAGCATCGGCAATAATCGTCTGCCCGCCTTTAAAATATTTTCCAGATTTCAATTCATACCAGCCTGGGCCAGCCGGGAGGTAAACCTCACGTGACCGGGCCTTGTAGTCGGTCACCGGATTAATAAGCAGAGCCGGGCCGAACATGAACTGATCGCCAATATTTAGAACATTTTTATCATTTATAAAATCCATTACCAGACCGCGCATTATTGTATAGTCATTTTGGGTAACCATTCCGGTTAGTGAATAGATATAGGGCATCAGACGGTAACGAAGTATGTTATACTTAAGCATTGTCTGATAGGCAGGATGACTTTCCGGCGCAATATTGAACATTTCACGAAAAGGGAATTGACCATGAACCCGAAATAACGGACAAAATGTGCCAAACTGGAACCAGCGGGTGTTTAATTCACGCCATTCTTCAAGATCATTCTTGTTTGGTCGTTCATATCTTGGTTCAACGGCAAATCCACCGATATCAGTGGTCCAGTAAGGAATTCCGGATAATGAAAAATTTAAACCGGCCGGGATTTGCATTTTTAGGTCATGCCAGCGCGAAGCTATATCCCCACTCCAGGTCGCAGCAGAATAGCGTTGTTGTCCGGCAAATGCGGAACGAGTAAGGATAAATACACGTTTATCCGGGTTGGAATTCCTCTGACCCTCATAAACACTTTTTGAATTCATTAAAGAAAACGAATTCAAATATCTTGCAGCAGTGCCTAGTGCGGTTGGCCCAATTCTTAACCGTGTTTCCGGTCTTGATAAATTAGAGTGAATATCAGGCTCAGTTGCGTCCAACCACCAGGCGTCGATACCCAGACTGAATAAGTTTTCATTCATTTGATACCAAAATAATTTGCCGGCATCTGAATTATAAGGATCATAAAAGGTTGAGACATAGCCCGGACCAACCCAATCCCTTTGGCCTTTTTCAACATTGCGTTTATATAGCCATCCATTTTTATTGAATTCATTATAATGCTCGGTTCCAACATAAAATTTGGGCCATACCGAAATCATTAATTGTGTGTTTAGTTTTTCATGTAAATCCTGAACCATTCCTTTGGGATCAGGAAACCGGGAAGCGTCAAATTTATGGCTGCCCCATTTGTCTTCTTCCCAGTAAAACCAATCCTGGACTATGTTATCCAGGGGAATTTGGCGTTTACGGAATTCCTTTACAACATTAAGTAATTCATCTTGTGTTTTATAGCGCTCGCGACATTGCCACAATCCCATAGCCCATTTTGGCATCATTGGGGCTTTCCCGGTTATTTTCCTATATCCTCTGATTATTTTATCCATATCTTCACCATAGATAAAATAATAGTCTATCTGATCGGCAACTTCCGAGTATAATGATATATTGTTATTATATATTTTATCCTGGGGAGGCAAGTATTTTAACCCGATATATCCGCCGGTATGGATCCACTCAATTTTAATTTTATAGCGCTTGCCCGCTTCCATGTTCAATTTGGGTAAATAGGTCCAGGGCAGCCAGTTTTGTCGCCAGGAATCTGCAACTAATTTGCCATCCAGCCACATTTTCGTATATCCGCAGCAATAGAGTCTAAATTTATGTATATCGTATTCATTGGATTCAATTTCACCTGTCCATCGAACAGATTTCACATTCTCAGAAAAACCTTCAGGATATTCATCATTCACATCAATAAATTCATGTTCAATTTTTGATTCTGATCGGGACGTAAATAAGGATTTGAATTCTGTATCTGTAAAGTATTCAGCCGTTAAACCGCCTTGATTACCATCCTTATCATAAAGCTTAAGGTTGTTGATTGATTCATATTCACGGATATCCCCAAATTTTGTTCGCGAATTATTATCCCAGAGAATACCATAGTTGTTATTTGAAACTAAAAAGGGGATAGCATTCACAATGTTATATTGCCAAAGGTCAAGGTCGCAGCCCTTGTAATTAAACACACCATTCTGATGTGCGCCAAAACCATAAAACGCTTCGTCTTCAGGATATTCGAAAAATTGCTGTATGTGGTAAGTTTGCTCATCCATCACCTTGGTGGGAGTTATTATTTTGCCACCGCCACTTTTTTCCCCTAAAAGCAACTTACCGTTTAAATTATAAAATGAAGTGGTTCCATCTTCTGTATTTATTTTTACCGAGAGTTTTTTTGTGGATAGTGTTATGTATTTGTCCTGTTCTTCCACGGTGAAAGGAACGGATTCCCATTTAGTTTTATTAACCATCAAACTCGATCGGGAAGAAAAATCCTTTTCAGAAGTGGCCACAACGCGGATTATTTCATCACTGCAAATTTGAATTTTTAATAATTGAGCATCGGTTGGGTTTTGTTTTTTTAATTTTACAACAATCCCATCTTCCAGTCTTTCAAAACTTTTACACGTCTGTAAAAAAAATAGAATAAAAAAAGATGACAATAATAGTGTATAACTCTTTAGTGTCATTTAAAATCCCCAATTTAAGTTAAAGAACTAATTGATTAGCAGAAAGTTATATTTAATCTTATTTATATAAAGGTTTCATTATATATGTATTTTCATTGCCAAACTTATGACTCTATGAGATACGGTGTCAGAAAGTCAGCAAATGTTGAATAAATCTGTATAACTTTTTACCTTCAATTTATGATAAAAATACCAATCTAAATTTAGTTAGATTGGTATTTATTATTTATAAGTGTTTATCAAAAACAACCAATTAATTTTAAAAATTTAACTTCCCTCTGAAGCTCCCATATTTACACGATAGATACCATCGCCTTTAGTATCACTTTTTTCATCAACAATTAAATAAATAAAATCACCGTGTCCCCAGCAAAACTGCCTGCAATCAGAAGGCAAAATACTTTTATAAAAATAGTCAATATTGCCTGTACCTGCGTAATTGATTAATAATGGATCTTTTCCATCAATGCCTATAAACAAATTCCCATTTTCATCAAACTTGAAGGTATTTATGGTACTGGAAGCGGTGATTGTATTGGACGATAAATCAAGCGCCAATTCCATTTCTCCCACTGTCCCGCTATCAGTCAAAGCATGACGCCATATCGCTAATTCAGGATGTTGGGCATCGGGTGAGGTTGTTAATACTGCAGCATAAATATAATTTTGATAGATATTTAATCCCAGTATTTCATCCTCAGTATAAAATCCGGTTTCATTTACTGTTGGATCAGAAATGTCAGGATTGGGTGCAATACTTATAAGACCGCCCTCATCTCCACCAGCAAAAAAGTATCCCTCAGAATTAAAAACACCATAGCTAATCGAAAAACCTCTTGGTAATCGAGTCCAACGCGACGCCTGGGTATCCGTATTTTCATCGAACACTAAAATTTCCCTCTGGCTAATGCGGGTAATATATAGCCTGCCATCAGGACCAATAATTAATTTGCTAGGTTCAAAATTACAGGTACCAAGTATTTTTTGTGCACCCGAGGTATCAATTTTTATTATACTATAAATGGAGCCTTCAGTATTCATTACATATATATTTTCATTGGGATCAACCGCAATGGCGTATGAATAAATATTTTGCTCAAATGAAATAAATGATTCCAATACCGGATCAATTTGATAAGGACTATGATTTGCTACCACCAGCGCCTGGGTCGGTACTACTTTTATGGTTGCTGCTTCAGCGACAATATTCGGACGTCTCACGACCAAACTGGTTGTTGAACTCGAAATGACTTCTGTCGGTACCGTGTTAAAGTAAACTCCAAATGAATCGGGTACATCCAGAAAATTCTCTCCTGTAATGGTGATCGTATTCACGCCAGCAACTGCCACGTCAACCGGACTGACAGATGTTATTATTGGTATAGGTACATCTTCAAAATCCTGATCCCATTGTGGCGAAGCGACATCATATTCACCACACGTGATAACGAAAAAAATAAGAAAAATTAAGATCAGAATTTTATATAAAGAAAATTGAAATATTTTCATAATTTCTATCCTTCCTTTTTCACCATGAATATCCGATAGTCCATCTTTGGACATTATCGAAAACGCCAAAAGGCGTATAGGAGTAATCAATCTTAAGACCTGTATACTTTGATAATCCGGAACCGGAAAATCCACATCCAAATGAGAAATCATTCTCATCATTATTTGAGATATATCCAACGCGAAGAGATAATGCATCAAGGAGCTTGTAATCCATACCTATTTTAATCTGCTCAGGGTGATCTCTGTGATGACTGCCATCGATGCTAACCATCATAGATTGATTATAGGGAAGCGCGCTAAACAAGTCAAATACGTTCATTGAGATGCCAATTGTAAATACTAATGGCGCCTGAAATCCTTCCCGGGCGTATTTTACTTCTTTAGAAAAATTTCTAACGGACATACCAAATACAAGGCTTTTAATACCTGTCTTAAACTGTGTGCCAAAATCAAAGATCAATGGGGATAATTTGTTAGATACGGTTGTTTGTGAAGTATCACCGGCTTCAATAACAGCAATTTCACTTTGTCCAAGATCCTGTTCTATCAAACGTATCTGACCACCCACGCTGAATTTATCACTTAATCGTTTTGCATAGCCGAGACCTGCAGCCATGGCTGTCACGCTAAAAATGCCGGTATCATCATATCCCAATTCATTATTATGATTTACAGTAGTTCCTAAAAAATCACCATAATCCACACTCTGGATACTAAAGCCAATCACTCCGTACCGTCCCTGCCATGGATTTATAGCCAGACTGGCTGTGTAATGAGTAATATCTGCAATCCAGCTATTATGGCTCAGAGCTACATCCATAAATTGATCCATCTCTGCCATTCCCGCAGGATTGAAAAACAATGAGCTGGAACCTATTCGCAGACTGGTCATAGCTTCCGCCATCGAAGCGCCGCGGGCGTCAGATACAACGCTCAGAAACTGAAATCCGGATTGAGCCAGTTTTTGATAATCCTGGGCGCTAACAAATTGGAATAAGAAAAATCCCACCAGGAAGCCCATTCTGAGTATATATGATTTTTTCATCTAATTTCTCCTTACCTGATGATTACAAATTTACGGATAACAGATCCAAGGCCCGGGGCTTCAACATGAAGGATATAAACACCGCTAACAACTACCTGCTGGGAACTGGTCATACTATTCCATATTTCATTTCCGGATCCGTTAATATGGTCTTTTTCCCAGATTAGATCACCGCGTTCAGTAAATATACGTAGTTTGCATTCTCTAACAGGTAAGCCATAAAAAACAATTTGATCAAACTGTGAATCAACACCGTATTGGTATAGCCGGTTGCGAATATCATACGGATTAGGTACGACACGCACTGAATCCAGAGTTGATTTAATACCTGGCTGCAGAGCAAAAGCCGGTTCAGTAGTTAAAGTCAAATATTTACTACTATATAAAGTCTCACCTGTTTGAGAGCCGTCATCTTTGGATTGAATATAATAGTAATATTCAACATTTCGGTCCGCAGATTTATCATTAAATTCATTTACAGCATTAGCTGCATCACATTCAAAAACTTTAGTATAAACTGATTTATAATCTTTTGCTAATTCTTTCGTTCTGTAGATCACGTAACCACCAAAGTTGGGATCAGATTCTGCATTATCCGCCCACGCTAATTGTATCATATCACCTCCGTCATTGACTTCAAACCATTCCGGAGCCGGCGGAGACTGTGGAATAGCATAGTTGGATTCAAAATTATCACGTGCATTATTTAAAACTTTAAGAATTGAATCTTCACCCGTAAAACACCAGGCACGTTTGTAGCCATTATAATCAGAACCTGCATTGGTGCCATCTGGATTAATCAAAGTCGGTTCAGAATATCCATTTTTATATTCAAGCCACTTAGCCCCAACTTCCCGGCATTTTTCCCAGCTTATTCCGCTGAGACCTTCGGCATAAACGATACGAATACTGTCGCCGGGTTCCAAAGTATAAGGTCCATATCCCTGGCCTTGTGAAACGCTTCCACCGGTATTGGTATCACGATATTGCCGGTTTGTTACCCAATCATCCACATAAGCATCTTGCCCCAAATTTTGAAAAAAATCTTCAGACATGCTTGATGATAAATGACCTTCAGACATAATATTATATCGAATCTGCATGAAAGTCTCATCGGTTTGACCGGCATCCGCATCCATGGGATTTCCATCGGATCCGGTATAGGCTGTCGTAGCAGGCTGATTGAGATCATCTGTACTAAAATTCTGTGGATTTCTTGAAACAAATAGAGTAGTACCACCGGCATATTTTGCAGATCCTAACACACCGGTTTCCTCATGATCCGGGCAGCCCCAGTCTTCAGCAGCTGTCAATGGGTGGCTATCAGCACTGGTTGGTCCATACCAGCAATAATATCCTCTCATACCCTCCGGATCGTTTATATCAAAATTATGCTGCATGGTACTTCCGCCCCACAATGAGGAGAAAGCTCCCCAGGTTGAACCCCAGCCGCTGGATGTTACGCCTGCAAAAGCATAGCGGTAAGTAAAATAGACCCAAAAATCAGTCAGGGTTTGTTCAAGAATATCTCCGTTCTCATTATAAATTCCGGTATTTTTAAAGACATAATCATAAATAAAATAATCATCATGATCCTGCTGGGTAAAAGCCAATACTTTTTTTGTAACTGAAACACCCATCGAGGTATTAAATTTGATAACCACCATACGGTCACAGGGTAAGGACTCATCAAACTCATCGAGCATATCATAATCAGGATTACTTGATCCCTCTTTATCATTCACAATGACATCAGGATGTTCAAACTTACCGACAAGTTTAATGCTTTGTGGTATAAACATATTATCCTGGTGAACAGATGAACGCGGACCGATGCCTATAACTTTAACGCCCCGAACAATATTATCTGCAAGCGGATCAGTAAAATTTTGAGCGCCTAACCATAAACCTTTACCCCTGCAGGTAGTTTGGTTATTACCATATAAAGCAGGCCATATTAAAAAATTTACATCGCCCTCCAGTTCGGAACCGTAATCATAAAAATAGCACTGCAGATCACCTACTCGGATCCATCTTTGTTCCTGACTTAATCCCTGATTAATCATTCCGCTGATAGAAATAAAAACTATGAATAATGGAAAAAGTCGAATTGTTTTATATAATAATTTCATAAAATAATCCATTCCTTTATCAGTTTAAATTAAACGAGAGACGCAGACCAAATGTGTATGTCCTTGGACCTAAAAAACGCCATGTTGATGCATCTGCATGATAGATATAAGCTTTGTCATCAAGAACTTTATTTATTCGTTTTGCGTCCATTTCCTGCCATTGATTGTCTACTATTTCAAAATATCTACCAGTATCTCCTTCATAATAAATAGGTATATCATCAGCCGGTGGTGTTGTCCCTACGATTACTTGTCGGTATTTCATAGGTTGCCAGTCAACACCTGGTTTACGGTAATCGCCAAATTTATCATTACCAGGTATATTTGGATAACCCTCGTTTTTTGGTAAATGAAGAGACTCACGATATTCCCGATTACCGGTATCTCTTAATCGCATCTGATTAAATAAATTGCCGATATCCATTAAAAATTGAACAGAAAAATTGTCAAAAGTAAAAGTCTTGCCTAGTCGGAGAGTTCCGTCATAAGAATCTAAATATTGTACATTGTTTTCAATTCCAGAAATATTATTTGGATTGTAAGTGGTATAGCCGCCCTGATTCCATGAAAAAAGGATATTGGTCATAAAACCGCCAAAAATGTGTTGATCAATTATTGAGGGACCATAATCATCCGGTGTTTTAAAAGTTAAATTAACGCGTGCATATGGTGCTGCAACCGGGCGTTGTTGATATATTTTATTCGGATCATTATCATAATAATTCTTCTGATCCCCGGCATCTTCATAAATTTCACTACGACCAAAATGACCGCTGGAACTTACCTGATACGTATAATTTGCAAATCCTGTCAGCCAGCGACCGAATCCCTTCCGAACCGTAAGTTCAAACCCGCGAATGTCACGATATTGATTACTTGTTGTAAGTTGATATTGGTTAGGATCTCCATCTTTAGGGAAGTAGGAAACGGTTGTTTGTTCATTTGTAATATCACGATAGAAAGCAGCCAATTGCAGTGTATAGTTGTATAATATATGATCATATCCCAATTCATAAGAGACCGTTTTGGATAGTTTAAGGTTTGGATCACCTAATGTCTGTAAAACACCCTGTGAATTTCTCCGCACACGGAATAATGATTCATACTGGGGCATTTGCTTAAAATGTCCATAATTAAAAAACAATTTAGAGTTTTCGGTTATGGGATGTGAAATAGCCAGCCGCGGACTTAACTGCCATTGAGGTTTTGATTTTTTCATTGGAAAATCGCGTGAATCATTATATCTTTGAGAGATAAATAAAGGATCATAAGGATCTATATTCCACCAATCTGTTCTGGAATCACTGTAATCAAGTCTTAAACCACCATTCAATGTAAATCCATTTGTTTCCAATTTATCCTGAATATAGGCCGCTGCCCGTATGGGGTAATTTTGCATCTGGACATGTTGACCGTAAGTTTGACCTTTTGTTAGCATCTGTATAAAACCGTAATCCAGATCCAAATCATTATATACAAATTCAACACCGGCTTTAACCAGGTTGGCAAAATTTAACTGGCTTGTAAAATCTGCTTTGAATGTAAATGATTGGGCCAATGAATTATCTCTTGCCAGAGATGCCTGTACACCGTCTGCAATTTCAGGCGTTACGCCAACCTGTTCATAAGGCCAATAACCTATCGGGTATTCATCGACAAAATAACCGGGTAAAATTTCGATTTTTTTGGATGTGTCGCGTAATGCCGTTGGAAATGTATCATATTCTCTTCGAAAATAATCTAAAGATATCTCATAAATGGTTTTAGAGCTTATTGTATGAGTGAACTTTGCGCCATACATTTGGTGGGCAATTTCCGCTTTTGAATAGGCCCAATCACTAAATAAATTGAATAAAGGATAACCGCCTGTGCCACCGGCAATATCACTTGGCCAACGGGGATAATAGCCGTAATTCCAGTTTTCAGCCAGGGTGTATTGTTTCCCAATCAGAGAATTAAATCGCAGTTTCATTGATTTGTTAATTTCTGAATTCATTGTCAGAGACCAGTCATAATCCCGGTAATCCGGGTACGCTTGCGACCAAAGCAACATTTCTCTATCGCTGCGATAAGAAGTAAAAAAACGGAGATTCCCCAATGGTTCAGATATAAATGGAACCGGGCCACCAAATCCGGCATCGATTTCGTAATCCGGTTCATCATTTGGTTGAGCTTTACGTGTTTCATACATAAAAACACGTTGCGCAGCCAGAGGCGTTAAATCGTTATCCGGATTATTATCCATTAACAAGGATTTTGAAACATCATTCCAACCCGCGAAGAAAGGATACTGTTTCTGCATGTAATCATCCCATGCGCCACTCTTAGTACCTGTCCAGCAGACATCCGGATCATAATAAGGACGCAACCAGTAAGAGTCCAGATCATGAACATCCGGTGTATCTTTAGTCCGAAAATATTTTGCCTGAGGAGGAGTATATTTAAATAGGAAACTGCCAGAGTATCCCTGTTTTTTCCCCTCTTTGGTAACCACGTTAACAAGGCCTGATTGTACCTGTCCGTATTCAGCATTAAAACCGCCCCGTTCAACAGATACTTCCTGAATGGAACTTAAGGCAATTTTTGATATAGGTTGATTGTTTCTGGGATCTCTTGCTGTTATGCCATCGATCATAAATAATAGGTCACGATCTGAGCCGCCACGAACGTTCAGATACTGAATGCCTGCCTGCATGTTAAGAATACCAATTACATCAGATACCGGAAGGGTTTCAATTTCTTCAGGATTTATTGAAATTGTACTAGTAGCAACATCAGGTTTTAATAAATCACGTTGTGCAACCACTATAATAGCATCCATTTCAAGTGATTCTGATTCCATCTCTACATTCAAACGAGTTGTTTGATCGATTAATATCCTAACATCATTCATGATGACTGTGCGATAACCGACATAAGAAATTTGAACTGAATACAGTCCCGGCGGAATATCCAAAATCGTATATTGTCCGTTTAAATCTACGGATGCTCCAAGTAGTGTATTCTGCACGATCACATTTGCTCCTGCTAATGGTTCTCCTGTTTCCTTATCAACAATTACACCACTGATTTTACCGGTTGTACCAGCCCAAATTGTAGTTATTAGTACCATTATAAGTAGCAAAAGAATTACTGAATTTGGGATAAATTGTCTCATACACAATTACTCCTTACAATTAATAAACAACTTAAGTATGCAATGTTTGGTTAATTCTATTTTTAAAAATATTATTTTCAATAAATTTCAAATGACTTCAAACCTTAATTCTAACAATATTCTACAACCTATGACTAACTACTGCTTATGTAAGTGTGTAATACACCTTAATAATCGGTAATTCAATTTTGAAAAACAGTATTGCATATCGAAAACAACTCTTTTCATTCAATAAAAATACTTTGTCTATGTTGAATAATTATGTTTCATTTTGATTTCTAATTATTATAACATTGTAGATTTAAATAAATGTATTTATCAACTTTGCGAGATGTATAAGTGAATTAAACATGGGTTTGAATTATCTCATTATTAAAAATGGTACTCAATTATCAAAAGACGGATAATCAAGTACCATTGTTAGCATTTGTAATTAGGTTAGTTTATTTCATCAACATCATTTTCTTTGTAACAGTCTGGTTGTTAGCGGTTAATTTATAGAAGTATATACCGCTGGTTAAATTTGCGCCAAAGAATACGACCTCGTGTCTGCCGGCATTTTGCTCACCGTTCACCAATACATCAACTTCTCTTCCCAATAAATCATAGACAGCTAAATGCACTTTACCTTTATTTTGAACAGAATATTCTATTTTTGTACTCGGGTTAAACGGGTTAGGATAGTTTTGTGATAATTCAAATTCATAAGGCTGAATATTTTTTTGTCCGGGCAATGCATTTGGATCTGCAGCTATTTGATCCCATGATGTACCCAATCTAATTTCATCAACAGTCATTCTGGCGCCTGGAATTTCATTGCCAAAATGCACCGCAATTCTGTTGAAGCCATTACGTAAATTCCAATTAGCTTTTGCATCAGCATTATTTGTATCAGGCTCTCCTCCTTCCGGATTCGGTGTTACCCATAAGAATGTGCGTTGTCCCAAGGTGTCTCCGGACATGATGGTTTTTGCTACAAACCATTGTGGGCCTTCCTGGCCTTTGTAGCTGGAATGCCCTTCTGTATTATATACGCCAAGACCAAGGCTATCGTTACCCCATTCATGCCCTACACCAACCTGTTCAGTTGCATCCGTATATAGGCTAACAAAAGCCCAGCCATTTTGGGAGAAATCAGGAGATAAAACCATAACAAAACTCAACCAATACTCCATTCCTGCTTCATTAGGCCAGGTTTTATCCAAATATCTTCCATATCGTTGTCCCTCCCAGGCAGCAATATTACCACCTGTCATTTGCAGACCTTTGTTCGGTATAAGATAATCAATATCATCATAAACAATATTACTGTCTGCAACATACATCGCACTATCATTTAAATCAAAATGATCCCATGGCCCTCCCCAGCCATTACCAGCTTCTCCAACCAGTGTATCAAGAGCCGTATCCATCGGATAATCAAATGATTCATAAACAAAATAATCT
>JAFGKZ010000231.1 GCA_016928315.1 Calditrichaceae bacterium | reverse complement strand
TTATACATTACTACATTTTAAAGATCATCTTATCTGTGCCCGGATTCGCCCCGATAAAATCGGGATTGCAGACCTCTCCCTTAGTCCGCCAGCCGGCGGATACGTCGCCAAATTTTCAAATACCTGAAATTTTATGAATTTACACCATAAAAAAAGAGCGAGAGACGGGATTCGAACCCGCGACCCCAACCTTGGCAAGGTTGTGCTCTAGCCAGCTGAGCTACTCTCGCTTATCAAAAAATAAGTGTGCAAATTTAGAGTTTTTATCAATGTTTGTCAACAAAATTTTCACCCTCAATCCCACTCCCTGTTCTTAATTTTGTCAACCATTTTGCGCCGTCTTGCATTCAATCCGGCCTGTGATTTTTTAGCGCCTAATAATAAAAACACAAACAGCACAGCCAGTATTATTAATATGATACTATTCATACTTTTGTGGAGACGCCGGGAGTCGAACCCGGGTCCGAACATGGATCAATATGTACATCTACAACCATATCCGGTAATTAATTCTTACTTCTCAACTGGTTTACCAGAGTACCTGTTAAAAAGCCAGTCCATAAATTTTGTAATATGAAGCATGGACATCAGCATATCACAATTCACCAAAATTGGCGCTTAGACAATCCCCGGTGAATTAGAGACTGAAAAGCGTGGCAAGCTCAATTAGGCTGCCATTGCATAATCATAATCGGCACTTATTCGTGCTTCCGGCTAATCACGGGATAACCGGAATCCCGGGTTGCCGTTCATACCCTTCACATGCCCGTCGAATCCATAATCGTCCCCGATACCTTCAGATAAATCAAAGACCAAAAAAAGAAGGTGACATATCAGTGAAGGCCGGGGGAAAGCCTATAAACTGAAATTATTGCCACCTTCCGCAAAGCTTATAAATCGTCACGAAATATACTGCTTTTACATAAATCGTGCAACTGATATGTGAATAAATCTACAATTAATTGCTTTACGAAAGTTTTTTTAAATGTACATCTCTGATACGATCACATTCAACTTATGGTTCAATTTATTTCATCACATTAAACCACTTATGTCTTCTGCGGGCAATATACTTGTAAACAAAATCTCTTATAAATTTTGGGATAATTATTAAACCATATAGCAGCGGCCAAAACCCGGATAGATAACGCGCAACCGTTAGGACTGCTGTTGAATGTGTTAATAGTTTATTATTTATAAGCACCGCTACCGAATCAATTTCATTCAAGTACATTCTATATTTGGTGATCAGGTCGTTGGCGTCCAATGATTTTAACGGGATAAAAGTAAAGCGGTCTTTATGATCGCGTTTTGCGATGAATCGTACGCTGCCGTTGCATAATCGGCAGTCGCCATCGAATAAAATGGTTACTTTATTGCCATTTTTCATTTTTTTTGTTAATCAATTATACAAAGTTAAAATTTTTTGCTACTATTTTGAATTGATAAGATCACCGCTCAAAATTCAAATGATAAGAATATTGATACGTCAGCTTAAAACTATCCTTCGATGCATAGTTAAATTCTCATAGAGTTTTAAATATTTGGGGATTTGTTTATCCCAGGAAAAATCTTTTTGCATGCCGCGAATCATCAATTTTTTCCAGGCCTTTTGATCTGCAAAGGTCTGAATAGCATGCTGTAACGCCCAATATAAACTGTCCGCATTATAATGATCAAAAACAAAACCGGTGCCTTCCTGTGTTTCCCAGTTATAAAATTCAACCGTATCCGCCAATCCGCCTGTTTTACGCACAATGGGAACTGTACCGTATTTAAGGCTGTATATCTGGTTTAATCCGCAGGGTTCGTATTTGGATGGCATTACAAACATATCGGAGCCGGCTTCAATTAAATGAGACAGTTCAAAATTATAACCTAAGTAAAAAACAACTTTATTGCTGAAAGTCTGCTGCAGATAATACAGATACTGTTCATAACTATGTTCGCCGCTTCCAAGCACGATAAATCGAATATTAAACTCTGCGAGTATTTTTTCAATGGCGCCTTTGAACAGTTCAATCCCCTTTTGATCGGCCAACCGTGTAATTAATCCAATGACTGGCGCTTTAGCGCTATAAGCCAATCCCAATTGTGATAGGAGCTTTTTTTTATTCTTTGTCTTACCTGTAAGATCATTTACAGAATAATTGAACGGAATGTTATTATCCGTTTCCGGATTCCACTCATCATAATCCACGCCGTTTAAAATACCAACCAGGTCACTTTTACGAGCCATGAGTGTATTCTGCAATCCCTCACCATAAAAATCTGTTAATATTTCTTTAGCATAGGTTTCACTTACGGTAGTAATTTTATCCGCGTGCAATACCCCGCAGCGCAGATAATTGATTTTGCCCTGATAGAGTTCATTGGCATCAAGCCAATTGTAATAACGCTCAAGACCCAGTTTATTGATAATATCCGCACTAAAATGTCCCTGATAACCGATATTATGAATGGTCATCACGGTTTTCGTTTTTCTGAATAATTTATCCCAACTGTACACAGTTTTTAAATAAAGCGGTATCAATCCGGTCTGCCAGTCATTGCAATGAAAAATATCCGGCGTCCAATCCATTAATTGGCAAAACTCGATCGCCACGCGATTTAAAATTGCAAATCGTAAATATTCATCCTGATCATTTGTGTATAAAGACCAGCGATTATAATAATGCGGACTATGAATCAGGTATACATCAGCATTGGAATTTGGCAGTTTCAATGTAAACATCGAATAAACCACTTCAATATCGCCAAACCAGATTTTTATATCTTGGGCATTCTCAACCGGCTGGACTTTGTATTTGGTTGTATCCATTGCAGAGTAAAGCGGCATGATGATGCGCAGATCATGGCCGGCATTACTGAGGTACTTCCCTAATGAGCCGGATACATCCGCCAGGCCGCCTGTCTTAGCGAAGGGCGTTACCTCAGAAGAAACGAAACAGATTCTAAAACTTTTCAAAAAAATCCTTTTTATTTAAACGCAGACTTCCAAATTCATAAAAATAATATCATAAAGAATGATATCCATTTTATTATATTAAAAACTTTCCCGGTTATAAGTATTTATAGAACAACAAAAATATTATCGGAATAAGTATGCCAATAGCGGTCAGCCAGGCCCCTCTTCCTTTAATTCCTTTTTTCCCTTTTAACATAAATAATCCCGATACTGCCATAAATATTAACGCAATCGCATATATATCCGAAAAATACGTCCAGGCCTTTTTTGCATGATTGAGATGCAGAAAATTCATATCATGCAGCAATGTACGTTCGCTGATATACTCATAGATACCCTGACCTGTTTCAGCATTTATTTCAACGGTTTGATTGGCAAAAAATATTTTTAGATTTTCCGGTGTTGAGCGAAAAGCGCTTTCAATTTTGTCTTTAATACTTAATTGTTTTACAACATCATTTGCCATTTCTTCCGCTGACGTAATTGGCACCGGATTGATCTTAAATTCGACTTTTTCTATTTTATAATTCGGATTCCAGTCCTCAATATGATTGACAGCTATCCCGGATATGGCAAAGATTACAGTTAATCCAACGCAAAGATAACCTATATCCCGATGTAGTATATTATTCCATTCTCTCCAGTTCAACAATAAACTCCACTTTTTTATTCTTCGATAACTGCGCCGATACCCTTCAAGCGATAAATGCTTGTAGCCTCATAGACACAGGTAGAATCAAAAGCTTCACCCTGTTCTTCGGCCTGGTGTTTTTTCCACATTATGGTTTGTTCTTTGGTTAATTCCAGCTTTTCCAGGACGCCCTCAACCTTAGCCAGTTTACCTTTGGCGCTAAGCGGGAATACAATTTCGCCGTCATTTACTTTTACGCGTATGCTTTCAAATTCTTTATCACTGGCTAATTCCATCCAGCAGCCGCGTTTTTTACAGACGTCAACTATGCGGCCCTCGACCAGAAAAGTTTTACCGATATTTTCATCCGCTTTTGCTAATATATCCGATATTTTTGTCGTATCTTTTAAGCTGATTCCTTTACCATAAATTTTACCCTCATCACCGGCAAAGGAAAACTGAAATGTGATAAACATAGAAACAACTAATACTAATAATGTCCTCATACTACGACTCCCCTTTTAAATATATTTCCATAATAATTTATTCACTACAACGCAGTTAAGCAAAATTATACTCCTTAAAAAAGCGCCCGGCAAACCAATACTGCGGTGATTAAACCGGC
>JAFGKZ010000230.1 GCA_016928315.1 Calditrichaceae bacterium | reverse complement strand
TATGGGGGGGGTAAAGGAGGCTAAAAACCTATTTATTTAAGAGATATGAATTACTGTACTCCCTCTCAACCAACGACCTAACTCGATCTCAAATAATACAATTATTGTGCCAGTATTTTAATAATTTCAAATAATCCATTGATATTTAAAGACTTAACTATTTTTGATAAAATTGACATAATTGCTTTATGACTGAATTATGATCATTATTTTAAAAACCACTGTCTATATATCAGACAATTTTAGTAATTTCAAATTTTAATTACAGGCTTTTTTACTAAGAGAAATTAGTTTTGTTCCCAGGTAGGTCCTTCAGGAGTATCTTTTATTTCGATATTTAATTTTGCCAGTTTGTCGCGTAATTCATCGGCAAGTTCATAATTTTTATTTATTCGTAATTGCGTTCTAATGTCCAGTATAATTGCCATAATTTCAGAAATATCCCCGGGCCCTTTTTTTAATAATTCTTCGTAATCTTCGGGCAGTAATCCAAGGACATTTCCGGCGGTTTTTTCCAGAATTTTTCTTACTTCGTTCAGGGTTTCTTGAGGAGGATTTTTATGCTTATCTAACCAATTATTTAAATCTTTTAAAAAATCAAACAGCGCTGCAATAGCCCGGGATGTATTAAAATCATCAGACATCCCTTCATTGAATTTCGCTTCATACGCAGCTATTATATTTTCAAAGACATCATCTTTTCCCTCCGCACCCGCATCTGCATTTAAAACGCGGATAAATCCTTGATGAAATTTCTGCAATCCTTTTTGGGCTGCTTCAAGCGCGGCATCACTAAAATCCAGCGCGGAACGGTAATGACTGTTTAATATAAAAAATCGTACAGCCAGAGGATCATATTTTTTAATGATATCTTTAATGGTCAATGAATTTCCCAGTGATTTTCCCATTTTTACGCCATCAATGGTTACCATGTTATTATGCAGCCAGTACTTAGCAAATGGCTTATTACTTACTGCTTCACTTTGAGCAATCTCACATTCATGATGCGGGAAAATATTTTCCAGTCCGCCGCCGTGGATATCAAATGGCTGCCCCAGATATTTTACCGCCATCGCGGAACATTCCACATGCCAGCCCGGGTAACCCTTCCCCCAGGGACTGTTCCATTGCATAATATGTTCAGGATCAGCATGCTTCCATAAAGCAAAATCAGCCGGGTTTTGTTTATCATACTGTACATTAATTCGGACACCAGCTATTAAATCATCCACTTTCCTGCCGGACAACTTGCCGTATGCTTTATATTTGGCAACATTAAAATAAACATTACCATTTTTTTCATAAGCATAACCCCTATCGATCAATTCTTTAACCAGATCAATTTGTTCAGGGATATGTCCGCTGGCTCGCGGCGAAATATCAGGTCTTAATAAATTAAGGCTATCCATATCCTCAAAATAGCTTCGTGTGTATGATTCAGCTATCTCCATTGGCTCAAGTTTTTCCAGCCTTGCCTGCTTCAAAATGCGGTCTTCTCCCTCTTCGGCGTCACCAAGAATGTGACCAACGTCGGTAATATTCTGAACATAGCGTACTTTATAACCAAGGTATCTAAAATAACGAACGATCACATCAAAACTGATATAACTTTTCGCATGGCCTAAATGGGCATGTCCATATACTGTAGGACCGCAAACATAAATACCTACAAATCCAGGGTGGACCGGCTCAAATTTTTCCTTTTTCCGTGTTAGTGAATTATAGATAAATACGTCAGTCATTATGTATTCCTTTGAATATTCAATATTTGACATTGTCCTGCCATGTTTTCTTCACAGATTAATCACATCTGGCATTTTTAATAATCTGTTCCAGCAAATCATTAAAATTAATATTCTCGGCCTTTGCAGATTTAGGCACAAGGCTGGTTCCGGTCATTCCAGGATTGGTATTCACTTCCAGAAGATATGGCTTTCCTTTTTCAGTTAAGCGCAAATCCACGCGTGAATAGCCCCGGCATCCCAATACATGGTGCGCCTTTAAACTAATTTCCTGAATATGTTTTGTCAATGTCGGTTCGATGTCTGCCGGCGCTTCATAGGAACTCATGCCGCCGGTATATTTACATTCATAATCATATAAGCTGTGTTTAGGTTTAATTTCTACAATCGACAGAGCGCGGTCACCCAAAATGGCTACTGTAATCTCCCGGCCCGGAATATATTCTTCTATAATCAGTTTCGATCCAAATTTAAATGCATCCTCAATAGCGCTTCGTAAATCGCTTTCTTTTTCGACTACATGCAAACCAATCGTCGAACCCTGATCATTTGGTTTGACAATCAATGGATAACCCAAATTATCGGGTATATCTGTTATTTTAGAATTCTTTGTAAATACAATACCATCCGGCACAGGCAGTTGATTTGACTCAAAGAAAAACTTAGTCATGTCTTTTTCCATGGCAATCATACTGGCAATCCGGCCTGAACCGGAATAGGGAATTTCACAGGCGTCCAGCATTCCCTGAACTATGCCATTCTCGCCTTTGCCGCCATGTAAAGCGTTAAAAACCGCATCCACCTTCAATCGCTTGATTATCAAAATATTTTTAGTATATAAACTGCCCCGATGCAAGGGTAATATTGCCGTATCCGGATATTCGATACCAATCCAGTGTTTATCGGTTTGGTTCAATTCAGTTTGTTCTGCTTTAGTAGCCGCGGGATCAATTTTTATAACCTCATGTCCGTTTTCCGTTAAAGCTTTGGCAACCTGATCGCCGCTGACCAGCGAAACTTCGCGCTCGGACGAATCTCCACCCATTAGTACAACAATTTTCATTTAGTTTTCCCAATCTTTATGGTTTGATTTAAGAATGCCTCAACCCTATCCTTACCGATAACCGTAATAACAGCCGGCAGCTCTGGTCCGGAAATTTGACCGGTGATAGCCGCCCGCACCGGCATCCAAAGGTCTTTACCTTTAATGCCCGTTTCATTCTGAACATTTTTCATCAACTCTTTGAAATTATCCAGGCTGAGTTCTTTATATTCTTTTAAACGTGACTGCATTTTTTCAAGGACCAAAATACTCTCTTCTTTCTTAATCCACTCCAATGCATCCTCGCTATAATTCAATTGATCCTTGAAAAATATGGATGCAGCCTCAGTAAGTTCATCAAACCGATTTAAATGATTTCTGATTGATAAAAGAATGAGTTTATTTTTTTGGTAATCACCACTGTCCAAATCAAGTTTAGTCAACCAATTGCCGCCCAATTCAATGTATTCATCTTCACTTATCTGGCGAATATACTGACCATTCATCCAATTAAGCTTGTCTAAATCAAAAACAGCGCCGGCTTTAGTTACGCGCTCTAAAGTAAAATATTCGCAAAGCTCAGAGAGCGAAAATATTTCCTGGTCATCCCCTTTATTCCAGCCAAGTAAAGCGACAAAATTTACCAGCGCCTGCGGCAGAATACCTTTATCGCGATAATCTTCCACAGCCACATCACCCTGACGTTTGCTTAATTTTGAGCGGTCCGCATTTAATAATAATGGCAAATGTGCAAACACCGGCATGTCCCAGTCAAACATTTTATAAAGCAAAATATGTTTGGGTGTACTCGGCAGCCATTCTTCCCCGCGAATTACGTGAGAAATTCTCATAAGATGATCATCAACAACATTAGCAAAATGATAGGTCGGGAAACCATCGCTCTTGATGAGTACCTGGTCATCCAGAACATCAGTCTGAAATGAGACTTTTCCGCGAACAATATCATCAACTATAACCGTCTCCCCTGCCGGAATTTTCATGCGAAGCACATGCGGCTCAGCTTTCATTCTCTTCTTAGCTTCTTCCGCTGGGATGGCCCGGCAGCGACCGTCATAACGGGCGTCTTCGCCACGCGCCATTTGATTGGAACGCATTTCTTCCAACCGTTCACTGCTGCAAAAACAGGGATAGGCAGTACCCTTATCTAACAATATCTGAATATGCTTTTGATAAAGCGGAAGCCGCTCGGATTGATAATAACTCTCGGAACTATTCTCCTTTTGAGGACCTTCATCGTAATCCAAACCTGCCCATTTTAAGACATTCAACAAATTATCCACTGCGCCTTCGACAAAACGATCCTGGTCTGTATCCTCTATCCGTAAAATAAATTTTCCATTATTATGCCGGGCAAATAAATAATTATAAAGAGCAGTTCGTAAACTGCCCACATGCACAAATCCCGTAGGACTTGGCGCAAACCGCACTCTGATTTCTGATGATTTCATACTTCTTTTAATTTAATTAAACTGACTTTTTCTTTCTGTACTTTTTTACGACAATAAAGATTACTACAACGATCAGCGTTAGGACTAACACAATTTTATTATAACGGCCGATTATACTTGTAATCATTTCCCAGTTTACGCCCAGCAAATATCCACCATAAATTAGTAAACCATTCCAGACCAGCGCGCTGATCATACCAAGTAAAATTACTTTATACCAATCCAGATGGAAAAATCCGGCAAATAAAGCGATAACGCTGCGGGTTCCGCTCAAAAAGCGATTAGCTAAAATAACCCAATAGCCGTATTTTACAAACCATTTTTCAACGCGGTTAAACATTTCTTCATTAAAAATTTTAGCTTTAAATCTGGAACGGACAAAGGAACGCCCGAATTTCAATCCAAAAAAATACATTAGAAAAAAACCAACCAGGCTGCCTGTACTTGTTGAAAGGTAAACGCCCCAAAAACCCAAATTACCTTGTGTAATTAAATAAGCTCCGATTACCGTGACCGTATCACCGGGAATCGGTGGAAAAATATTTTCAATAATTGCGCTTAAAAACAACACAAAATAAGCCATGGCTGGATTGATTTGCTGGAGCAGTTGATTGATGTATTCTAACATAAACAGTTAAAAATTTTAGGATCGATCTTTTAATAAAGCGATTGCTGTTATTTGTATTTTGTAATCCGCTGTATCTGTATTATTTGAACTGAATGTAAACTTAAGATTTAATTGTTCCGATTTTATAAACAAGCCTGATATCAAATTTGAATGTATTTCATTCCGTTTGCCCAAAACTACTCGATCCGGAACTGTAATTGTAACATCAATATTTTCAATAGTGAATTTTTGATAATGAATTTTTCTTTCAATTTCGCTGAGAACTTCCGGATTATTAGTTTTAGCTATCTCCGGATAGTTATAAAGACCGCCTAAACCCACTGCACCAAGAAGGGCATCAGCAATACTATGTATTAACGGGTCATTTGAATTAACGGGATCATTTTTATCACCGGCAGAAAAAAGAATTCCTCCCAGATAAAAGGAGGAATCTCTCTTAAAATATCGATTGTATTGACCCAAGCCTATACGCAAATCATTCTCCCGCGCACCGGCTGCGCTTAACGGATAAACATGGCATCGCCATAACTATAGAAGCGGTAGCCGTTATCAATGGCTTCCTGATAGGCTTTACGCATGGTATCTTTTCCTGCCATAGCGCAGGTTAACAGAAATAAGGTAGATCCCGATAGATGAAAATTGGTAATCAGGGCGTCTACAATTTTGAGCTGATACGGCGGATAGATAAATTTATCTGTCCATCCTGAACCGGGTTTAACCATATTATCGGCATTGGCGGCTGTTTCCAGCGTTCTGACCGTAGTGGTTCCGACAGCAACAATACGGCAATTATTTTGTTTAATCTGATTAATCTGTTCGGCCGATTCTTCCGGAATTTCATAAAATTCCGAATCCATCTGATGGCGTGACAAATCTTCCACTTTAATCGGACGGAATGTGCCGAGTCCCACATGAAGCACAACTGGAATTATTTTAATACCCTTTTTGACAATCTTATCCATGAGTTCTTTTGTAAAATGAAGGCCCGCTGTCGGCGCAGCTACGGCTCCAACCTTTTTGGCATAGACCGTCTGATATTTTTCGCGGTCAATTTCTTCGGGCTCACGATTAATGTAGGGCGGTAATGGCGATTTACCCACGACATCAATCAGTTCAAAAAAATCTTTGCCGTTATAGTCAAATTTTACAACACGGCCGCCGGATACCGTATTATCAATAACATCACAGCCAAAATCATCTGAGATCTGAATGCGATTGCCAACCCTAACTTTGCGCGCAGGTTTAACCATTACTTCCCACATGGTTTCTTCCAATTGCCGCAATAATAATAATTCCACGCGTGCATCGGTTTTTTCTTTAATGCCAAATAACCGCGCCGGAAATACCTTGGTTTCATTAATAATCAGTCCATCACCTTCATTAAGATAATCGTAAATATCATGGAATATTTTGTGATCAATACTATTTGTCTTCCGATCGATCACCATTAATCTGGACTCATCTCTTTGATTCACCGGGTATTGAGCGATTAATTCATCCGGTACTTCAAAAGCAAAATCTGAAAGTTTCATCTTTACTCCTACTACATTTATCCCTAAAACAGAGAAGTCTGGCGCTTTGGATTATCCGGCTTCATATTTAAATGTTCATAAGCCAGGGCAGTGACGGTACGTCCACGAGGCGTCCGTTTAATAAGTCCCTGTTGAATTAAATAAGGCTCATAAACTTCTTCGATGGTCTCACTCTCTTCGCCGACTGCAACGGCAATCGTACCAATACCTACCGGTCCCCCCTGGTACTTTTCAATGATTGTCTGCAGTATCCGGATATCCATCTCATCGAGACCTTTTTCATCGACTTCCAGGCGCTCCAGCGCCATTTGCGCAACTTCCTTTGTTATTTTATTATCAGCAACAACCTGGGCAAAATCCCGGGTTCTCCTCAATAATCGATTGGCAATGCGCGGCGTACCGCGTGACCGTTTAGCCAGCTCATGGGCGCCATCGTCATCGATTTTTATATTTAATATTTTAGCTGAACGAACTATAATATGAAAAAGTTCTTCAGGTAAATAATAATCCAATCGCAAAACCACGCCAAACCGGGCACGCATTGGCGATGTCAGTAATCCGGCGCGGGTGGTCGCCCCAACCAGCGTAAAGGGCATTAAATTTAACTGCAATGAACGGGCGTTGGGACCCTTATCAATCAATATTGAAATATTGTAATCTTCCATCGCAGAATATAAATATTCTTCCACTACATTGTTAAGACGATGGATTTCATCGATAAATAAAACATCGTATTCCTGTAAATTAGTAAGCAATCCTGCCAGATCACCGGCTCTCTCCAGTACAGGTCCCGATGTTGTCTTAATCCCCACATTTAATTCTTTACTCAGGATCATGGCCAGGGTGGTTTTACCCAGTCCCGGCGGCCCATATAATAACACATGATCCAGGGCTTCTGAGCGCTGTTTTGCCGCTTCAATAAATACAGATAAATTATCTTTTACTTTTTTCTGGCCAATAAATTCGCTTAATTTCTGTGGACGAAGACTCAGCTCAATTTCCAGGTCTTCATCTATTCTGTCCGGTCTGACAATATCACTCATTTATATGGCCTGAAGCGCTTGTTTAATCATTTCTTCGACGGTTAAAGAATGGCCGTTCTGTTGTACTTTTCTTATGGCACGTTCTGCCTGGGCTCTGCCATATCCTAAAGAGAGCAATGCCATCATTACTTCTTCGCCGCTGACGCCGAGCGTTTGTTTACTATCTTCTTCTTCACCACCCAATTCGAAACGGATAGATTTTAGTTTATCCTTCAACTCAACAATCAACCGCTGTGCAGTCTTTTTACCAATTCCGGAAATGGACGATAAGGTCGCTTCATCTCCTGTCTGAATAGCTTTTACCAGTTTTTCAGCTGACATGCCCGAAAGAACCGTTTGCGCCAGCTTGGGACCAATCCCGGAAATACCAAGTAAACCTGTAAACAAATCCCTTTCGGTATCATCAAAAAAACCATAGAACTGAAACACATCTTCACGTACATGCAGATACGTTTTTAATTCAACTTCCGAATCCTGTTCCGGTAATTTCTGATAAGTTGAAAGACTAATCTTTAAAGCATACCCTAATCCATTGACATCAACTACAGCCAGCATTGGCTGCTTAGTTACCAGGCGCCCTCTTATATATTCTAACATGCTCTATTCTACAAGACGATTATATTTTAATTTATGCCAATGGCAAAGCGCTGCAGCCAGAGCATCGGATGCATCGTCCGGCCGAATATCTTCACGGATAGCTAATAATTGCTTCACCATATAATGCACCTGTTCCTTGGCGGCGCCCCCGTTACCTACAACCGATTGCTTAACTTCGCGCGGTGAATATTCGGCAATTTCACACCCGTTATTCATCCCGGCCGTTAAAATGGCGCCCCTGGCATGTCCCATTATGATTGCTGTCTTTACATTTTCCGAATAAAATATATTTTCAACCACCATAATATCGGGACTAACTTCTTTTATGATTTTTTCTAATCCTGAATAAATTTGATAGAGGCGTTCAGCTAAACTATTTTTCGCATTGGTATGAATATGCCCATACGTAAACAACTGAGGCTGGTTGTTCTCAGTTACTTTAACAACGCCATAACCCGTATTTTTTATACCAGGATCAATACCAAGAATGGTTAATGAGGGCATTTACTCCTCATATATCCGTTCCAATTCGGTATCATCTATATCAAAATTTGCGAACACATTCTGAACATCATCATGTTCATCCAGTGCATCAATTAATTTCATCAACTGTTCAGCAGATTTACCTTCAAGCTTCACATAGTTCTGCGGAATCATTGTTACTTCCGCGCTTTCCATTAAAATGCTTTTTTCATCCAGGGCTGTACGGACCATCTGAAAATCTTCGTACGAGGTATAAATTTCATAGGCATCATCTTCAGGAGATATATCTTCAGCGCCGCATTCCAAAGCAATTTCCATTAACTCATCTTCGGTATATTTATCTTTGGGAACACAAATAAGCCCTTTCTTCTCGAACATCCATGCCACGCTGCCCGACTCACCTAAATTACCGTTATAACGGCTAAGCAGGTGACGGATTTCAGCTACGGTTCGATTTTTATTATCGGTCACGGCCTCAATAAACAATGCTACACCGTCAGGGCCATATCCTTCATAAATTACATCTTCATATACTACGCCAGGTAATTCACCGGTGCCTTTTTTGATAGCGTTATCAATATTTTTTGCCGGCATATTTGCCGCTTTAGCAGCCGCAAGCGCGGTACGCAGCCGTGGATTCGCATCCGCATCTGCGCCGCCCATACGCGCCGATACTGTCAGTTCTTTGATAATTTTTGTAAAAATTCTGCCTTTAGCCGCGTCCACTTTAGCTTTTTTGTGTTTAATAGAATGCCATTTTGAATGACCTGACATATAGGAACTCCCATTAGTGAAAGGTAGTGAATTTAATGAATTTAACGCGCCTTTTCAAAAGTTTTTCAGTTTTATTTAAAGCTGATTTCAGATAAGGGAATAAATAAAATTATATGTGTTATAGCGGCTGTATGGTAAAGTATTTTATGATAATTCTATCCTGCTAAAACTTTCGTTCTGAAGTATTCTATAGTCCTGGGCAGTCCCTCCGCAATTTGAATCTGCGGCTGCCAGTTTAACTTTTCTTCGGCAAGGCTGATATCCGGCTGACGCTGGGTGGGATCGTCCTGCGGCAAAGGCAGGTGAATAATTTTTGATTTTGAACGGGTCAGTTCAATAATTTTTTTGGCCAGTTCAAGAATAGTAAACTCATATGGATTACCAATATTAACCGGACCAATAAAATTTTGTGCATTCATCATGGCAATCACACCGTCCAGTAAATCATCTACATACTGGAATGAACGCGTCTGGCTGCCATCGCCGTAAATGGTTATATCCTGATTTTTTAATGCCTGTATTATAAAATTACTGACTACACGCCCATCGTTTTCCGCCATCTTCGGTCCGTACGTATTAAAAATACGCACGATTTTTATGTCCACTTTATTCTGACGATGATAATCCATCATCAGGGTTTCAGCTACCCGCTTGCCCTCATCATAGCAGCTTCGGATACCGATCGGATTAACATGCCCCCAGTACGATTCCTTCTGCGGATGTACTTTAGGATCGCCATACACTTCTGATGTACTGGAAAGGAGAATTCGTGCCCGTACCCGTTTGGCCAGGCCAAGCATATTGATAGTACCCATCACATTGGTTTTAATTGTTTTTACAGCATTATACTGATAATGCACCGGCGATGCCGGGCAGGCCAGGTGATAGATTTGATCAACTTCGAGTAATATGCCTTCCGTAATGTCATGGCGGATCAGTTCAAACCGGTGATTATCCATAAGATCAATAATATTATCTTTACTGCCTGTAAAAAAATTATCAAGGCATATAACATCATGATTTTGATTTAATAATCGTTCACACAGATGTGATCCGATAAATCCAGCGCCGCCGGTAACTAATATGCGCATGTAGACTCTCCTAAAAAATAAAGTGCAAATAAATAGTAAAAAATAAATTTAGACTGTGCTAAAACTAAAATCAAGCAACAGTTAGAGGCTCACAGGAAGAGTTGGATAAACTGTTAAATCAAGAATCAGTGAATAAGAATAATTTTTCTGACAACACTCTGGTGTAAACTTTCGATTCTCGCAAAATAAATGCCCGATGCCACCAAATTATTTAGTCTGTTATATCCCTGCCATTGCCATTTTACCGGCTGGTTAGCTTCCGGGCTCAGCCGGGCTTTTTTAACGACCTGTCCATTAATATTAAAAATAATAATAGTAACCTCAGTTGTATAATTTGTGATGATTGAGAAGGTTGTGGTAGGATTTGCCGGATTGGGAAATACAGTCACTTCCAATGTTTTATCAATTGGCAGATATGGATTATCGAACACTTCAGTAGCGTTCGCATCAAAAATTTTAAAGTCGTCCAGGTACCAACCGGCCGCGCTTTTCTGCTCATCAACGCCCAGATCAAACCGGAATTTCACAAACGGCCAATTCTTAAACCCGGATAAATTGAATGCGATTTTTTTCCATCCACCGGAATTCCCTGAATAAACCGGTTCACCGGCCAGAGGATTATTGAATTCATCTGTCAGATTTTCAACCGGGTAATCAGGGCTCGGGTGTAAAATCTGCCAAACTTGTCCATATTCATCAGAAATTTTTACATTGGCGCCGTCATAGCCATTTTCAATATCGTACCAGTGATAGATTTCCAGCGCAGGGACCGCCATATTATGCAGTGAAAATACGTTCGTCTCCAGGGAATGTGTATTTAATCCTGAAGTGTAATTTCCTTCAGGATTTGTCGACCAGGCCAAGTTGCCAGAATAGGCCCCGCCCGGACCCGAGTATATTTCAGCAAGCTGCCAGTCTCCGCTGCCGGTAAATTCTGAATCCCCTGATTCAAAATTTGTATAATAATCATTCTGGCCTGGCCATAATGGAATTCCGCTTAAATTCAGGCTGCCGCCATTTTCCAGAAAGGTGTCTATGCAGGTTGTTTTATAATCAAATTTAGAAGCAAATATTTTTATGTTTCCCGGAATGATACTATCAATTTGGAAAAAATTACCACCCGATATGGTATCAGATTTCATCCGACAGAAAACAATCGAACTACTCCAATTGCCGCTGTCCATAATATGGATTGAACCGCTGATAGAACCGAAAATAATTTTAATCAGTTTAAAACCCATAGTTTTATCATCAAATAGATCAATCTGGAATTCCCTGTCGAAATAATTTTGAAATCTTGATCCCATAATATATTTACCTACTGGTAATACTATTGAATAGTCACCGTTTGAATTTGTCAGTGCTGAATCTATGAGTGCGGAATTTTGATAAAAATATAACTTAACGCCGGACAGGCTTTCATTAGAAAGTGAATCGGATATATGGCCGGACAACGAATAATAAATAACCGGTCTCATCTTAACATTGAGATGAGTGATCATACCTGAATCCACGATAACATTGTTAATCAACTCAGGATAATAACCATCAGCCTCAAACAGAAACTGATATACGCCCGGTTCCAGCAGGCGATAGTAATCTCCTATATTGACGTCGGAATAAACCGATTTTCCAATTTCACTTACTTTAACAACTGCTGATAACGGCTCGTCTGTAAGACTATCTCTAACGATACCGCGCACGCCGCTGTTCACCTGTTCCAGTAAAGTCAGCATAGATTCACGATTCATATTCCAATAATGTATGAGAGAATCTGCCTTGGGCATTTTTTCTTCAGACATTTCAATAGTCAAATCCATACAACTGCGAAAATGATAATTCCAATCCATCATACCATTGGTCACCGTGTACCATTTTGCTCCATTGGTTATTCCCTCAGGAAAACGCTCGCTATTGTACATATCCGAATTTGCCTTGGCATAGGTTAATGCCAGTCGTATAAATGTACCATCATCAGGTGTTGCCGAGTACTCTGAACTGCCATCCAGGTTGTAATCCCATGGATAATTTACTACAAGATCACCACTATGAAAATTAGCAGAGAGAACAAAATTATGGTTTTGAGACCAATTAATCATGTTAATCGTTTCAACTTGCAGTGTATCCGGATCCTTTGCCGGATCACGATCCGGGAAATTACGATTTAAATCAACATTCTTGGCATTACGCCGCTGTAATGTCTGACTTCCGTCAAAATTCATATTGGGCATGATCCAGATTTCCGTACTGTCGATTAATTGTTGTATGCGACTATCTGTATCATAATTTTCCAAAAGATATTCAATGAAGATCAGCATCATTTCCTGGGTAATCAATTCATCACCGTGCATATTGGCCACATACTTGATTTCCGGCTCAGGTTCCTCAAATTCCGGATTATCTGAAACGCATATAGCCCACATATCCCTGTCTTCAACCGTCTTTCCAATGCTTTCTAGTTTACAAATATCCGGATATTCAGCCTGAAGGCTATCCAAAATAAACGTAACCGCATCGTAATTATGATAACTCGATCCAATGGTATGATCTTTTGCAAGCGAATCGGCAATATTATATGAATGGCTTTTTGGGTTAAGAGCGATAATTTCATACCCCTGATTTTTAACCATTGTTACCAATTTGTCATCAAGTAAAATTGTTGCAGATTTACCGGGACTATACTGTTCAATAATACCCCCTGCCTGCATAATCTGGTTGATGATATTTCTATCAGGATTTTTGATATGGTATAAAGTTACAGATTCATCAGCCCAAATAAATGAAAACATGTAAAAAGAAATAAAAAATAGTATTGGAATTCTGTATATATTTATCATCACTTTATAGGTTACAAAATTAAAACGTTATAAATGTAATGTATCAGAACCTGTTAAACAACTACATTGAACACATCTATAGAGTAATAATTATTACATGGGTGATGCAATTTTGTCAAACAAACAATAATATTGCCCTGATAAAATTCACGATCCTATTTAAAAAACTCTTTAAGAATAGTATTTTAAATTTGTTAAATTATATAATAGTTAATAAATTCATGGAACGACCGATAAAAACATTGATATCATTAACGGTATTAATAATCCTGAAAAACATTTATCTAAACTAAAAAATAAGATGCTAACCAAATTTAATAGGGAGGGTTAGATGAAATACTTTATAATTAGCATAATGAGTATTTTGTTAGTAGTTGCATTAAGTATCGCTGATGAAACGGAGGGGAAATTCAAACTCGGTATAAGGGGAGGCGGCAGTTCTTACTGGGGTGATATTGATGATCAGCCATTTGGATTATATTATGGAGGCAGCGTTGATTATTGGGGCTCAAATTATCTTGGTATCGGCGCAACGTTTGGTCAGGGATTTATTAGCGCGGAAGAAGAAAATAATTATTTTGAATCCAAAACCTGGATTTATAATGTCTTATTTAGAATTAAACCCTTCCCATCATTTATTCTGAATCCTCAGCTAATATTGGGTTTTGATGTATATTATTTTGATCCCAAGAATAAAAAGGGATGGAGTTTGCCTAACAATATGAATGAAGAATATGATAGATGGCAATATGCAGTACCGGTCGGCGGCGGAATTTCCGTCTTTTTAAATGAATATATTTCTCTGGATGCTGAAGCTTTATATCATATTACGTTCACAGATTATATTGATGATCTTAAACAAGGCGGTAAGAATGATGGTATTCTGACTGTTAGCGGGGGAATTTCAGTTTATTTTGGAAAGGCCAAAGATATTGATAAAGACGGTATCCCGGATAAGAGAGACAAAGCCCCGCGCTTACCTGAAGATTTTGACGGTTTTGAAGATGAAGACGGCGCACCCGAGGTGGATAACGACGGCGATGGTATTCATGATTCATATGATAAAGCGCCAATGGAACCTGAAGATATCGATGGATTTCAGGATAAAGACGGCGTGCCTGATTTAGATAATGATGATGACGGCATACTCGATGTGAATGATGCCTGCCCTGGAACAGATGCTACGGTAGCAAATGGTATTGATACGGAAGAAGATATGGACGGATTTGAGGATAGCGACGGTTGTCCGGAAGATGATAATGATAAAGATGGTATTCCGGATACAAAAGATCAGTGTCCTGATCAGGCCGAGAATTTTAATAATTTCCAGGATGAAGACGGCTGTCCCGATGAAAAAGATGAAATGGCTATGGATAAAGGACAAGCGCTCATTCTTGAAGGCGTCAATTTTGCCAGCGGCAGCGCAACGTTAACGACCAATGCAAAACGAATTCTGGATAAAGCGGTCGAAGTTTTAAAAAAATATCCGGAAATGGAATTGGAAATCCGTGGCTATACCGATAATACCGGCTCCTATAATGGTAACGTTAGTATATCTAAACGCCGGGCAGAATCGGTTAAAGCTTATCTGGTTCTAAATGGGATATTTCCAACAAGACTTAACACAAAGGGAATGGGCCCTGAAAATCCAATCGCACCAAACACAACAGCCGATGGCCGCGCAAAAAACAGACGAATTGAGTTTTATCGGGTTAAATAATTTAATTACGCTTCACAAATTTAAGCCGGTAGATTTTTTATTTACCGGCTTTTTCTATAATCCCATATTAATAACAGATCCAAATTAAGAATTAAAGTATCTCCTACAATACCTGCAAATTTCTTAGAATTACTTTTTTGTTTTTATGCAAAGTGTCCGGTTTAATTTATATCATATCCTATTATGCGTCGACAGAGCTTGTCCAATTATCAATATGCAAATATTAAACTTAATTTGGCGTAATTAAGAACGCGAATTTACTGTTCGAGCTGCAGGGCTAAATTTATAGGATAAGCTGGAACAAGTTTAAATTCGCTTAGGCTTTTTATTTCTATCCACGAAAGAGGTCACTTACAGGATAGGCCAGACAACCACAAAAGTGCTCTCTTGCGAGAAAAGTCAATTAAAAAATATTTATAAATTAAGTATATCCACTTTCTGCCCTTCCGGCCGTTGGACAGGCAGAAAGTATTATGCTGTAATGCACCTCTTTGGGAAAAGAACGCAAGATTAACAGAAAAAACCATAGTATTCTACAAAGAGATAAAAAAATGTTGTTCCGTTAAAAAAAATGGATTAATATTGTTAAATTCTTCATTATTAAGCGATTATAATTATTAATGAAAAATAATCGCAAACCTAACTCAATTAAAGAAAGGGCTTAAGTATGGATATCCAACAATTATATGATGGTGCCATCGATTTTATCTGGAATGCCGGTCCAAGTCTTGTGCTGACCATTGTTGCATTATTAGTAGGTTTTTGGATCATCAAACTGATATCTAAAGGGGTTGGCAGAGCAATGGACAAAGCGAAAATAGAAGAATCCCTAAAAAGATTTCTTTTAAGCTTGATTAGTATAACCCTGAAGATTTTACTTTTAATAAGCGTAGTTTCCATGTTGGGCGTGGCTACAACTTCGTTCGTGGCTGTATTGGGTGCGGCTGGTTTAGCCATCGGTCTATCATTGCAGGGTAGTTTATCCAATTTTGCCGGCGGCATCTTAATCATTTTATTTAAACCATTTAAAGTAGGCGATGTAATTGATGCGCAGGGGTATCTTGGCTCGGTTAATGAAATTTGGGTTCTTCCGGTTTTTGAGTACATCATGTTCCTTTTAACTCAAAATTGTGATTGTGTAAATCAAAGATTTTCAGTTGAAAGAATTC
>JAFGKZ010000229.1 GCA_016928315.1 Calditrichaceae bacterium | reverse complement strand
TAACCGTTCCCCGGTTATCCCGATCTGAATCGGGACGTCACTTGCCGCTAGACGATCCCGCAATAATAAACAAAATATGTCAAAGTCTTTGATCAGATAACCGTTCCCCGGTTATCCCGATCTGAATCGGGACGTCACTTGCCGCTAGACGATCCCGCAAAATTAGTCACGCAATTTAACAATCAGGCTATTTAATGTCAAGAATGTTTTCTTGCATAAAATTAATCAAATTCTTTTTACATTAACTGCCCGATCGCCCTTCATATCGCTTTTTATATCAAAGGAAACCCGCTGGCCTTCTATTAATCTTTTATCTTTTATAGTAACATGCAGATCGTTCACATTCACAAATATTTCATCGTCATCTTCAGTGACGATAAATCCAAATCCTTTGGATGAATCCCACATTTTTACTGTACCTTTTTTCATTTATGCTCCGAAAAATTCTTCAGAAATTTATCGTTATTGAATATATCAAATATATTAAAAAAATTATTGTAAAAGAAGATTTACCGCCGGGATTAATAATATCAATGCAATTATTCGCGTAAAATTCTTTTCATTAACTTTAAAATGCAGATGCTGGCCAAACCACAAACCGAACAACAGGATTGCCGTTAGAATTATGATTAAGATTATATCCATCTCAAAGGCGATATTATGGATGCGGTATAGGCTGAATCGCCAGATAGCGCCGAAAGCAAAAATTCCGATCAACTGAGTTCTAAAATAGGTTTTCTTATAATTCAACTTCATAAATAATACCAAAAACGGGCCGGATATTCCGATCATGCCGCCGCTAAAACCGGCAATTAATGCAATTGGCAAGGAAATTATCCTTTTTATTTTAGATTGAATCACCGGCTCGTCGTCATTTTGCTTTTGAAAAATCAGAATCCCGCTGAACAGAATCAATCCATAGCCAATATTCTTTTCCAGCAATTGTGTCGGAATGGATTTTAAAAGATGAGCGCCAAAATAGGCGCCGATGAATAATAGCAGGGTAATAGGGATGACAAATTTCCAATCGATAGATTTGCGGACAGATATAAATAAAATAATGCCGGCAATAATATCAAAATAGGTTGATGCGGAAATTGCCGTCTCCGCATCATATAATAATGTAAGGCTGGGAATTAAAATCATAGCTGGGCCGAATCCGCTGAATCCTTTAACAAAATAGGCGATGAATACAGCCAGACAGGTCAGTAATAATATGATATTTATTTCCATATAATTTCAGGACAAAAATCAGGATAGATTCTGCAGTTCGTCAAACTTGGTAACCAGGTATTGCATGGCTTCGACTTCTTTAAATTGAGATAGCAGTCTGCGGATTTTTGCAGATTGGCGGTATTCATCATCATCCAGCAATAATTCTTCTTTACGCGTACCGGATGCATTGATATTAATAGCAGGAAAGACTCGTTGTTCGGCGCACTCTTTGGACAGCACCAGATCGAGATTGCCTGTGCCTTTGAACTCCTGATAAATAACCTCATCCATTTGGCTGCCGGTGTTCACTAAAATTGTCGACATGATAGTCAGCGAGCCTCCGCCTTCCACTTTCCGGGCAGCGCCAAAAAACTGACGCGGCAGATCCAGAGCATTGGCCGCCAGGCCGCCGGAGAGCGTCCGGCCATAGCTTTGTGTCTCTTTGTTGAAGGCTCGTCCCATGCGCGTCAATGAGTCTATTACTATTGCCACGTCTTTGCCATATTCCACCATACGGATAGCGGAATTCATAGCTAAACGGGTCATACGCAAATGATTGGCAACGCTTTCATCAGCAGATGAAGATAGAACATGACCTCTTTCAAGCGCTCTTCGAAAATCAGTGACTTCCTCCGGCCGTTCGTCAACGAGCAAAACGAACAATGCTATCTCGGGATGATTTTTCTCAATGGCAATAGCGATATGTTTTAAAATAGTTGTTTTGCCGGTTTTTGGTGATGCAATGATCAATCCGCGTTGACCCTTTCCCAGGGGAACCAGCATATCTAATATTTTGCCCATTCGATCTTTCGGTCCCAGCGTCATCTTAATCCGTTCATTTGGATTGATGCTGGTCAGGTTTTTTAATTCCTTTATCTCTAGATAACCTTTAGCAATATTTTCGTTGATTTTTAAAATTTTGTTTAGCTGGGCATTTTTATTTTCATTTTTTACATTTTGCTTGATTTTACCTTCAATCAATAAGCCTTCCCGTAACGCGTGGCTACGAATAAGCTGATGCGGTACAAAAATATCCGCGTTTGATGGTCTGAAATTATTTTCCAGAGTTCGTAAAAATCCGAATCCCTTTGGATAAATTTCCAGGTAACCTTGAGCCTGATCCAATGCGCCTCCTAATGATAGTGACGATATTCGGTATGATACATCAGCTGGAACATAGCATACCTTAAAAATAAAGTTTGATTTAAAATCAAAAATAAACTAAAGAATTTTGATGTTTCTGTATGCTGGTAACAAAACAGTGTAGTCTGAAAAAAACCAACTACGCTATAAATTTAAACTAAAAGTAAACCATTATCCATTATTTTTTTATTATCAATAAAAACGGTTGGTTTAGTAACAACGCCGTCAATATGAATACCCACATTGCAGGTTCCGCCCATGCTGATGTTGTTGCCAAAGGCCACATGAATAGTGCCCATCACTTTCTCATCTTCCAGAATATTTCCGCTTACAGAAGCTTCATGATTGGTTCCGATTCCCAGTTCAGCGACATTCATGCCCGGTTTATCGAACTTCCGCAGACTGGCTTCCAGCTCGAGGGCTTCCGGACCACCGCTGAAGTCAACAGCATAGCCGTCTTTTATGATTACTTTTATGGGCTGTGATTGTATTTTGCCGATACCGGCGACGGCCGCATCAATGTATAAAACACCCTGGCTTTTGCCTTCTTCCGGCATTAAAAAAGATTCGCCGCTGGGCAGATTACCGCCCATACCTTTTTCCAGAAGTAAACCGGTGGAAGAAATGGCTTTGACGCCTTCAATCGGCATAGTTAAATCGGTTCCCAAAGGCGTGATAATGCGTGCAATTTTACCTTCATCTAAAACAGCGGATAATTTAAGCGTTCGTTCGGCAATTTTCTGATAGTCAGCTTTCAATCCGCGAATCATAATATCTTCGGTGATATTGGGCATCGTGGCAACCCGTGCGCCTTTTTTACAGGCATTACGCCGCGCATCGGTATGCGTTACAGATTTAGTAGTCGGGCAGACAATTACATCATATTCCAGCATCATAGTGGCGATTGGCGCCGATGGTTCCTGTCCGTTAATTTCAGCCGGCGGCATCTGAACCAATACGGCATCCCGGCATAATTTCTGTCCAACTTCATATAAAGCGGTTCCGATTGATATTTTATTATCATCCGTTAATATCATTAAGGTTTCATCTTTTTTTAATCCAAGACATGAGAGCAATGCTGTTTTTGCTGCCTGTTGCAGATCATTCATTTTAGCTACTCCGAATTTTTTGTGAAATGCGCTGAATATGTAATATATCTAATATTTTTTTAAGATTAAACTTAAAATTTAATTTATTTTCTCATTTAATAAAAAAAGTTTTTGATCAGAAACGAAAAAGGCGGAGAATACTCCCCGCCTCATTTGTAGAAATAATAATTCTATCGCTGCAATATCATCTTGTGTACCTGATGATATTGTCCCGCCTTAATCCGGAAGAAATACATTCCGCTTGATAAATCCACACCATTGAATTTATGGGTATATCGACCGGCCGCTTGATTCTGATCAACCAGTATTTTAACTCTCTGTCCCAGAATATTAAATATTTCCAGCAATACATGAGCAGCTTCAGGGATATCGTATCGTATTGTAGTTGACGGATTGAATGGATTGGGATAGTTATCATACAATTTAAATTCTTTTGGTAAATTATTTTCTGAAAGATGCTCTTCTTCAATTCCAACTGCGCCGGTGGAATCAAATTCATCCGCGCCGATATCCGGAAACATGGCGTCGCGTATTTCACTATCGATATCGTCAGTAACTGAAGTCAGGGGTGTTCCGGCACTATCCAGGGCATTGGCAAACGTATGTAAATCTATATTGGATAAAAAGCCGGGATTTACCGATAATGAATTTGCATCCTTGCCGCTGGCCGTTTGCAGATCATTCAGCGTGGCCCGTTCGGCGCCCCAGTAACCCAGAAGCGAACCGGTTGTGTAAAGATCATTATAATTACTTGTTTCTACAGCACCCGGTGTGTAAACATAATAAGCATAACCGCCTCCACTGTTAGCAAAAATGTTATTTACTATATTATTGCTTGAACCGTTATAGGTGCTGAAACAATGGGCGTTAGCATTAGTGGATGTTAGATTCATGCTGTTATGATAAAAATTTAAATTGGCATTATTGTTCAGATAGGCAGCATAATTGTTCGTGGCGGTAACAAAATTATTGGCAACCAACCCGGGATCATTTTCCAGATCATTGCCTCCGCTGCAGTTATTAAAAT
>JAFGKZ010000228.1 GCA_016928315.1 Calditrichaceae bacterium | reverse complement strand
GAATACAAATTTGTGGTTAAATATTAATCCAATCAACAAAATAATAATCCACTGTAATAATACACCACCCACTCCATAAATGGATAGCGGATTCCACCATGACGATGGATTCCATTGTATCGATTGCCAGAGCCACCATCCCAGCATGATTACAAACTCAATGGGCAGACAAATATAAAACAATATTTTAAATATTGCTTTATAAATAATCACATATCGGCTTGGTTTTAACCAGTCATCAATAAATGTATCTGTTTTAATTTTAATAACGGCGAAGGTAAAAAAAGCGCCGCTTAACATTAATCCAAGACCCCAAACCCAGTCCTGATTATTAAAGATATCAATGGATATGGCCGAGGGCATCCCAATAAAAAATGCTGAAATACAAATAATTAAAGTGGCATTTTTTCGGCTAAAACCAAAGTCAATCATGATCCGGACAGCTAATTCTATCATTGAAATTAAACTGGATATTGCCGCAATGAAAAGAGCAAGAAAAAAAACGCCGGAAAAAACCGTGCCGCCGTTCATCTTAATAAAAAGCTGTGGAATGATAATAAAGGCCAAACCCTGATTCCCCGAATCCAACGCTTCATAAGCGGAGGGAATGTTGCTGCTTAAGGCGAATACGGTTGGGATAATAGCCAGCCCGGCTATTATGGATGCCATATTATTTCCTATACCTGTAATAAATGAATTGCTGATAATATTATCATCTTTTCGTGCATAAATAGAATATGTTAAAATTAATCCCCAGCCGGCCCCTGTTGACCAGGCGGATTGGGACAATCCATCCAGCCAAATTTTAGCATTGAATAATGTGGATAGATCTAATTCAAAAAAATAATTTCTGCCTATTTCCGAACCGGTTAATGTTAAGGCTTTTATAGCAGCAATAATTAACAAAGTAAAAAGCGCTGGAATCATTATTTTGCAATATTTTTCAACGCCTTTAATAACTCCATGATAAATAATATAACCGCCAACGATAATGGATACTAAATGATATAATACCGGTTGATAAATTGAAGCGGTATAGCTTTGCCAGTACGCTGTGTGATCGATATTTGTGATTTGTCCGGAAATAGACAGTACAAAATATTTCAGACTCCAGCCGCACACAACTGAGTAATAAAACAGAATGGCCGTGGTGCAAAATCCGACGAACCAGCCATCCAGGCATAATTTTTACCAACAGCTTTATAAAAAGCGCCAATAGTCCCGAACTTTGTTTTTTTGCCTATGGAAAATTCTACCATCAGCAAAGGAATGGACCAGAGAAATAAAAATACAAACCAGGGGATTAAAAAGGATCCGCCATACTGCCCTGCCAGGCGCGGGAAACGCCAGATATTGCCCGCGCCGATTGCCATACCGATGGCGGCGGCTATTAAGCCAAATCTTGAGGAAAAAGATTCAATCTTTCTCGACATCAATTATCTCGTAAAATACCAGAGTAATCCGGAAATTGAGACGGCCAAGCAATAGTAGCCGAATATCTGTAACTTGCCTTTTTTAACAATATCAAGCAGCCAGATTATAGCGAAATATCCCGACACAAAAGCGACAATAGTTCCTGCAATTAAATTTAGAATTTCCGAAGAGGCCGGCGGCATGTCTATTATATCTTTAAGTTTTAAAATGGTAGCCCCAAACACGGCCGGCAAGGACATAATAAATGAAAAACGTGCTATTTTTTCCCGGTCAATACCAAGACTCATTCCCACAAAAATGGTACTGCCGCTACGGCTGATGCCCGGTAAAATTGCAAAGGCCTGGGCGATACCAATCAGTAATGAACGGCCATAACTTAAGTCTTTATTCCGGAATTTCAAAAATTGGGCCGTAATCATTAATGTGGCTGTAACCAGCAAGGAAAAGAATACAAGTAAAATGTTAGAAAATAATTCTTCAATTGGATCCTTCAAAGTAAATCCAATAATTACCGCAGGGATGGTGGCAATAATGACATAATAATCCCAGTTGAGAAATTCTTTTAACTCGGGATCAGTAGATTTGTTAATCCAAATGGCAAATGGCGCTTTTATCATTTTTATTATTTCTTTTCGGAATGCAAGCAATACGGAAAGCAGAGTTCCAAAGTGAACAAATACCTCGAAGGCGATACCTTCTTCGTGAAAATTTAATATCTCTGCAAAAATAACCAGATGACCCGAACTTGAAATAGGAAGAAATTCAGATAGTCCCTGGACTAAACCTAATATGATAGCTTTTATTAATTCCACCTTAAACCCCGTTCAAAAAAATAAATCAACCAAATATTTATGTAAAAATGGAAAGTCAAATATATCGAATTTTGCTCATTTTAACAAACACAGGTATGTACAAAAAAAACATTTAAAAAAATAAATTTGCTAGGCGAAACTTTATAAAATATATTCCGTATCAAAAAATGACTATCAGTCAAAAAATTAAATGGAGTTAAGAATGGGTATCGCTGAAAGGAAAGAAAGAGAAAAAGAACAAAAACAAAATGCCATTATTGACGCTGCGGAAAAAGTAATCTTTTCCAAAGGTCTGGAAGCGGCAACCATGGATGAAATAGCTGAGATCGCTGAGTTCAGCAAAGGTACAATTTACTTGTATTTTAAAAATAAAGAGGATCTTTATTTTGCTATTCATTCGCGAGGTATTCAGATATTGCATCAAATGTTTGAGCAAGCAATTGAAAATATTGAAAAAGGCATAGACCAGGTCTTAGCGGTTGGCCGGGCTTATTATGAATTTTCGAAAGTACATTCGGATTATTATAAAGCTATGGTTTATTATGATTGCCATCCTGGTAAAGCTGACAGCGATTTACCTTTTGCGGAAAATTGCAATATGGAGGGTGAAAAGGTTTTAAAGTTTTTAGCTATGATGATCCAAAAAGGCATCGAAGACAAAACGATTCGTCCCGATCTTGATCCTGTAAAAACAGGCATCATTCTTTGGGGGCAGTCGATGGGCATGATACAGTTACAGGCCATGGGCGACCATCATGATTTTAGTGAACATTTAGGCATTGATTACGAAGAATTGATTTATAAATCGTTTGAGTTAATGGTAGAATCTGTAAAAAATAAATGAATGTTACAGGAGTTATGACATGAAAATCTATGTATCAATAGGGATTTTATTATTCCTGATACAATCGGTTACAGGAAAAGACGGTATTTTGGATAACTATATTTCCGAAGGATTGGATAACAATCTCGCTTTAAAACAGAAGGAGTTTTCTCTAAAGAAAAGTATTTACGAATTGCGTGAGGCCCGTGGAAAATTTCTTCCCAGTATCTCCATTGAAGGAAGATACTCCCGAGCCGGCGGTGGACGAAACATTGAATTTCCGGTGGCTGATTTAATGAATCCCGTCTATAGCGCTATTAACGCAACGCGGATGCAGGCCGGGCAGCAGCCGTTTGATTTTCCGATTCTGGAAAATGAGGTCATTCCATTTTTGCGTAAAGAAGAGCACGAAACAAAGATCCGGGCAACACAGGTAATTTTTCAGCCGGCTTTATTTTACAATCAGAAAATAAAATCTGATCTAAAGTCGATGCGTGAATATGATGTCAGTATTTATAAACGGCAGTTGATTTCAGAAATTAAAACAGCGTATCTAAATTATCTTAAACTGGAACAGGCCAAACGGCTCTATGTCAGCACAATGGAGTTGCTTAAAGAGAATTTGAGGGTGAGCGCAAAACTGGTAGAGAACGGCAAGGCGACTAAAGAGATTATTTACCGGGCACAAACAGAATTGAGCAAAATTGAGCAGGAACTGGAAGATGCCCAAGCTAACTCAACACAAGCACAATATTATTTTAATCACCTTCGCAATCGTCCCCTGCAGGATACAATCAGGATAGAAGAAAATTTATCCTTACTCGATCCGGGCAATGAAGATGCAGATGCCTATATTCAATCAAGTCTTGCTAATCGGGAAGAATTGAAACAACTAAAAGAAACAATAGAAGTTGCCCGTCATGCCAAAGGCGCTGCCGGTAGCGCCTTTTTACCGGGTATTTTAGTAGTAGGTGATTACGGCTACCAAGGCGAAGAATATAACCTTAATCCTGACTATGATTATTGGATGGTATCCGGAATTTTGCAATGGAATTTGTTCAATGGATTTCAGGATCATTCCAAACGTCAACAGGCAAAAATGGATGAAGAGAAGGCAAATTTGGTTCTACAGGAAACAGAAAAATTGTTAACTATGCAGGTACAAAAATCATACGATAATTTACAGGTAGCAGCCAAAGCCAGAATAACTTCCGAAGAACGATTAAAAGCAGCTCGTGAATCATTCAAAATTATCAATAAAAAATATAATGAAGGGCTGGTCTCGCAGATCGAATTTATTGATGCACATAATTCATTGATCAGTGCAGAAATCGGTCAGATTATCCATAAATATGATTATTACATCTGCGCCGCTGAGCTTGAGCGTGTAGCTGCACTTTGGATTTTTGAATGATTTAGTTGTAGTTATCAAAGCATAAAAATGGATTAATAAATGATCCACCCCTTCCCATCCCTGATATCAGGGATGGGGAGGGTTAGAAAAAGAAATCATAATTAACAGGAATTTGAAAAAAGGACACATCATGAAATACTTTTTTTTATTCGCCGCATTCATATTAACTATGCTTATGATCTACTGTTCTCATAAATCAGAAGAGCAGGAAGTACAAACGATTATTATACCCGTAAAGTCAGAATTATCCAGACTGGAGCTGATCCGTCGACCGGTTATAACAAGCGGTATTCTGGCGCCGGTTTCGCAGATGAAATTATCCTTCAAAACGGGCGGCATTATCGATAAAATCTATGTAGATGAGGGTATGCAGGTAAAAAAAGGACAACTGCTTGCTCAACTGGATATGCGTGAAATCCAAGCGCAATTCAATCAAGCCAAAAGCGCTTACGAAAAAGCAAAGCGGGATTATCAACGTGCAGAAAAATTATTTAAAGACAGTGTGGCAACGAAAGAGCAATTTCAAAATGCGCAAACCGGTCTGGATATGTCCAAAGCCGGGTTTGAAGTCGCCGAATTCAATTACAGATATTCATCGATTAAAGCCCCGGCTGACGGCAGCATTTTATATCGTCTTGCAGAAGAAAAAGAATTGATTGGTTCCGGACATGCTGTTTTGGTATTTGGTACAACCGGACAGGAATGGCTCATCCGCGCTGGTGTTACTGAGAAAGATCTGCTTCGTCTGAATATCGGCGACTCCGCGACAGTGGCATTTGACGCTTATCCGGGAAAAGAATTCTGTGCCAGGGTTAATGAAATTGCCGAGGCGGCACATTCTTTAAACGGCACCTTTGAAGTAGAATTAATAATTAGTAAAACAGAACTACCTTTAAAAACAGGATTTATTGCAAAAATTAAAATTTTCCCATCCGGTGGTAAACGATTTATTACCATTCCTATCGAAGCCGTTGTGGATGCTGATGAGAGTTCAGCCTATATTTACAAGCCATCCGCAGGAAAAGACTCCGTAAAAAAAATGCAGATATCAATAGCTTTTGTATATAATAATAAAGTTGCGGTAGAAAAAGGGCTTAAAGAAAATATGGAAGTAATTACCAGGGGATCCAGCTATCTAAACGAAAATAGCCGGATTGATATCCAAAATTAATTTTAGAATATAACAGGAATATAAAATGCGACTACCTAAAATAGCCATAGAAAATCATCAGTTTACTATTATAGTTGTATGCCTTCTGGTGTTAAGCGGATTGGTATCATTTTTTAACATGCCGCGTTCAGAGGACCCGCAAATATCACCGGCCGGCAGCAGTATTGTCGTGGTCTATCCGGGCGCAAATCCCACCGATCTTGAAGAGCTGGTTGTGGATCCGATTGAAGCGGTTCTCAATGAATTGGACGATATTAAGGATATAGTGACCAACATTGAAGACGGACTGGCTGTTGTCCATATCGAGTTTTTAACCGGAAGCGACCCGGATGAAAAATACTCGGATGTGATTCAAAAAGTAAACAGCATCCGCAGCCAATTACCGGAAAATATTGCCCGGTTACAAATGCAAAAGTGGTCTATTTCTGATGTAAAAATACTACAATTGGCTCTCGTCTCAGAAACGGACACGTATCGTGCGCTGGAAAAAGAAGCGGAAGATCTGAAAAAAGCATTCGAACGGGTGCCGGGTATTTATAAAGTGCAAACCTGGGCTTTCCCGGATCAGGAAATTCGTGTATCCCTGGATATGGAAAAAATTGCCCGGAACAGATTAACGATGAATCGAATTGTCGGCGCGGTACAAAGCAGTAATTCCAATATACCGGGCGGAAAAATAGATATTGGAGAACGTCAGTTCAATATTCAAACCAGCGGTTCATTTAGTTCCATTACGGAAATCCGCAATACGATTATCGATGCTTCGGGCGGCAAAGTGGTTTTTCTAAAAGATATTGCGGATGTGGATTATGCTTACGAAGATCAATCTTATTATGCCAGGGTGAAGGGGGAAAGGGCTGTATTTATAACTTGTAGTCAAAAAGAAAGCACTAATATCTATGATGTTTTTGAAGGCCTGCGTTCAGCTATGGCAGCATTTAAGCAGCGATTACCGGAATCCATGAATCTGCAGATTGTTTTTGATCAGTCGGAGAGCGTTTCGCATAGGGTCAATGGATTTTTCAGTAATTTGCTGCAAGGATTAATCTTAGTCGGATTAGTGGTACTGCTTGCCATCGGTGTTCGGGCCTCTTTGATTGTAATACTGGCTATTCCTGTTTCAATCCTGATTGCCATTGGTTTTGTGGATTGGAGTAATTTCGGGCTGCAGCAAATGACTATTGTTGGACTGGTGATCTCACTTGGTTTGCTGGTTGATAATGCCATTGTGGTAACAGAAAATATATCACGGTTCATGAAACAAGGTATGTCCGGGTTTGATGCGGCCGTTAAAGGAACCTCGCAGATTGCCTGGGCCATTGTCAGCTCTACGGTTACAACTGTGCTGGCTTTTGTGCCGATTATTATGATGCAGAATATCACCGGTGAATTTATCCGCGGAATGCCGGTTACGGTGGTTTACACGTTATCAGCATCTCTGCTGGTTGCGTTGACATTAACGCCCTATTTGTCCAGTAAGTTTTTAAGGCACGATAAGCAGGAGCGTAGAAAATATGTTCACAATTTTCTAACCAAATTTACCGAAACAAAATACCGAAAATCACTGGATTATGCGCTTAAACATCCTGCTATAGTTATATTTGCTTCTACTTTGGTTTTTTTAAGCAGTCTGATTTTATTTATGGTTGTCGGGGTAACATTCTTTCCAAAAGCGGAGAAGCCTCAATTTCTTATTAACATTAATATGCCCGAAGGAACCAGTTTAGACCGGACAAATGAGGTTGTAGAATTTGTAGAATCTGTATTAAAGAATAAGAGTGAAATTAGAACATGGGCGGCAAATATTGGCGCCGGAAATCCGCGCATTTATTACAACCAAATAAGAAAAAATGAAAAAAGCAATTATGCCCAGATATTAGTTGTATTAGATACCCGTGATCTTAACACCTTTAATACGATGGTGGATACCTTAAGAGATGCATTTCGTGCTCTTCCGGGCGCTAAAATTGAAATCAAAGTGCTGGAGCAGGGGCCGCCCATTGAGGCGCCTATCGCAATTCGTATTATTGGTGAGGAATTGGATAAAATCAGGAAGATTTCACAGGATGTTGAGAAGATTATCCAGACCACACCGGGTACTATAAATATCAATAATCCATTGAGCAGTTCTAAAATGGATTTGCAGGTGGATATCAACCGGGCCAAAGCCGCTATTTTTGGCGTGCCGATCGCAGACATCGACCGCACGGTTCGTGCAGCAATAACTGGAATCAGTGTTTCAAAATACCGGGATTCAGCAGGCAAGGAGTATGATATTGTTATCCGTTTGCCTATCCATAAAAAGCCAACCATGGAAGATTTTGATAAAATATATATCAATGCTTACAACGGGGAAGCTATTCCGCTTAAACAGCTGGCGGCGATCCAATTTAAAAGCAGTCCGCAGCTGATCAGCCATTATCATCTGGATCGTAATATGTTGATAACGGCGGATGTTAAATTGAATGTATCGGTTAATGAAACAACGCAGGAAATCATAAAAAAACTGGATAATTACAATTGGCCAAAAGGCTATCGTTATTATGTGGGCGGCGAGCTGGAAAGCCAGGAAGAATCGTTTGGCGGTTTGCAGCAGGCTGTTCTGATTGCGATCATCGGCATCTTTGGTGTGCTGGTTTTACAATTCCGATCCTATTTACAGCCGCTGATTGTATTTTCAGCATTGCCGCTGGCCATCATTGGTTCGGTTTACGCATTATTAATTACCGGTCATACCTTTTCATTTACGGCATTTGTTGGAATTACCAGTTTGGTAGGCATCGTGATTAATAATTCGATCATCCTGGTAGATTACACTAATCAGTTAAGAGCAGGGGGTAAAAGTATAGTAGAGGCCTTAAAACAAGCCGGTGAAACCCGCTTTATGCCGATAATATTAACAACGGGTACGACGGTTGGCGGTTTACTGCCCTTAACGTTACAGGGAGGCACTTTATGGGCGCCAATGGGCTGGACCATTATTGGCGGATTGGTGGTATCTACCTTTTTAACGTTGCTTGTGGTTCCTGTGTTATACAAGATTGTCAGCCGTTTTGAGGTATCATAAATTAATCAGGCTAAAACGCAAAGCTCATAAAGTTTTTATAATTTGTAATGCTTTCTATCCTTTGTAGCTTTGTTTGATTTTTTGATTGGTAATAAAATTGATTTAGAGTAAAATTATAGCTAATTTAGCCGCCCTTAATGAGAAGATGATTTATGTATCTTTTAGTTAAATTTGTCATCAAATATTCCTGAAATGGTGAATACAAATGAAGTAATTTATAGAGAGAAAGGGAATACATTGACAGCAAATAAACAACCGAAAGTCATCATGTTCTCAACGCCGACATGTTCCTATTGCACGTTGGCAAAAAGATATTTCCGCGAAAAGAATATCCGTTTTAGAGATGTGGATGTATCGCGTGATCTTAAAGCGGCGGCGGATATGCAGCGTCGCACCGGGCAGTCAGGTGTACCGGTTATCCTTATTAATAACCGGCCGATTGTCGGTTTTGATAAGAACAGAATAAATCAAATGTTAGGATTAAAATAAAAAGGAGAGAGCTGTGAAGATTAAACCTTTGGATGACCGCGTTTTAGTTGAACAGGTTAAAGAAACAGAAGATAAAATTGGCAGTATTATTGTACCGGATTCAGCAAAAGAAAAACCACGCATGGCTAAAGTTGTTGCCGTGGGAACAGATGAAGAATTAAAAGAACTTATCAAAGTGGGCGATACCATTCTGTATTCTAAATATTCCGGTGATGAAATAAAGATGGATGACAAAGAATACCTGATCATTCAGCGCAGCGATATTTTAGCAACGATTGGCAAGTAATTTCAACTCGTCTGTATTTTAAAGTTTCGAGAATTGCGATAAAATTAAAAGGGCTCATCCGAGCCCTTTTTTGTTTTAAAAATATTTTTCTTTTCATTTGTAGAATAAATTTTAATTATGTTAAATTGTCTTATACCTATTTATTGGAGCCTATTTCTTATATGGCAGAAAAAGAAGCTAAAGCCAGAATTAAAATAAACAAATTGCTTAAGGAAGCTGGGTGGCGTTTTATCGCTGATAATAATGGAACGGCTAATATAGTAATGGAATCCGGCGTCAGTATTACAACCGAATATATGACAGATTAATGGGATTTAGTAAAATAAGGATAGGGCAGAAACTGATCAAAGCCAACAAAGAGCTGATCAGCATTTACGAGCAAAAGATAAGAGATCATATTGCCAAGGTATGGGGATAATAAGACTATGCCAATGGATCAAGCTTGGTTTGAAATGAACGTATTTAAAAGGAAAAAATATCAGAATGATGTATGGATTCCTTTAAGATGTATTGAGAAAAAAAGGAACGGGAAATATGGATATAATGGATTTCAAGAAGAATTTGTTGGCGTTGGTTCTTGTGCATTTGATTTTAGTCTTAAAGAAGAGGTAGAAAAATTAGGCTGGATGGATATAGGAATAGGTCATAACCATAGTGCCTGGTGTGACGAAGAAAAATATTATCCAAGTGATGTATTCGAACAAGGAAATTTATTAGGAATTCCATTAGTATTAGAGCAATTTATTAATTCTAATGAGCAAAAAATATGGCATATACATCAGGATTTAGTACTTGCTTTAAATCTTTTACGTGAAGATGATAAATGGTTAGCTGCCGATGAAGGTTATATTGAAGTGGTACATTTAAAACGAGATGAAAATTTAAAACCTGTATTAATGGAAATACGAGCAGAATTTCTAAGGGATTACTTGTGTGCCAGAAATATGGGATTATATATCACTTCTTATAAAAGTAGACAAGAAATCGTTGAAGATTCAAAACATATAAAATGGGAGGATGGTTATAAAGAGGAGAAAACAGAACTGGATAGATGGGAAGGTCGTGTATTCGATATTCATGAAGGGGGAATGCCATATGGCGAATCGGCATATATTATGCATGCTAGCCGAACTGATGTAGATAGCGACGATGATGTACCTGTAATGGAAGGTATTCCAACAGATGAAAATGTAAAATCTGATTCATGGACAAAGAAATATTCAGGCAGAAAACTACATACGATTTGGGGCGAATTCTGGCGAAAGGAATGGATTGAACCGGGTGAAGCTAGTCCAAGAATCAAACGAGATAAGATAGACATTGATATAAAATTCATCATCGATTCTTCCGGAAAAAGAGAAAGAAGTTCAATTCTTGAAAAAAGTAGTCGCTGGTTATGGTTTAAACCTGAAGTTATGATGGCCTTAGCGCATAGAAGGGGTGGGGGATTAAGATGGTATACAAGGGACACCGGAAGCGTATGGTGCTCTCCTGATCATGGTGTTCATTTTGGAGTAAATACAATAGGCCTAATAAATGTTTATGCTAAAGACGTAGCTCTTTTACCAGAATGGGAACAACGAATTTGGGCTGGATTTAACATTAGTCCCGAAGGTAAAGTATCAAAAGAATTATTGGCCTCTCAAGTTAATGCAACGCCGGCAGATACTAAATCACCTGAAGCCCATCTTCCAAAGGCGATTTCACTGTTGAATAGTATTTTGAAAGATAAAGTTGGTATACCCCTATTCAGAGAGCACCAAAATTTAGAAGAAATAATAAAATATACACACAGATTCCGTTCTATAGATCAATCTGGTTTTCTTTCTTTAGCTAAAGATTTAGCACGATTAACAGCAGACAGTATAGATATATCTCCTTTTAAAATATATGTCACTCCTCCAAAGAAAGAAACATGGGGTTCTTTAAAATACCTGGAAAAAACATTAGCTACTAAAATTGATCCAGACCTGGCTAGAAATATTATGTCACCATTTTTTGGGATTTATGAATTGCGACATGCAGATGCTCATTTACCAAGTAGTGAACTTGAAGATGCATTAAATCTCGTACAAGTCAATAAAGATGATCCATATGTTTTACAAGGTTTTCAACTAATTCATACTTGTGTGAGACATCTGTATAAAATTGCTGATGTTTTAAATATAATGTAATATAGACGTTTTCTAATCTTAATATCATATTAGGAAAAACCTTTGGCTGAAAATAATTTAATAGACTGACAGCGTGTAAGATTAAAACACGATAGTTCCGCAATTGGCGTGATCACTGGTAAATTACGAGAATCAACTGGAGGAAAAAATACCAGGTGCAACTTTAGAGCAAATTAATGATGAATTGATTATCAGAGGTCTTGAGCTTGGATTTCTTGATCTACTTAAAAAGGAATATACAGATCTTACCCCTTTGCTCTTAGAATATTTTGATTATGATGAAGAGTCAGAGCTATACCCGATTAAAAAAAATACAAAGTTCAAAACCTATGTAGATATCAAATTGAGGATAAAATATTATCTTCTAAGCTACTTAAGAAGAATGGAAAGAGAAAAGAAAACACCTCATTTTGATGAAATAATATTTTATATTTTATCTCTGTTAAAAAATGGAATAACACCTGAACATCAAACCATTCTTGGCGTACTGGAAGATATTGCTGAACATGCGGGATATGATTGCTGGAGATTGAAACGTAGCGGGCAGCGTACTTTATTTGATTAATTCTTTACACAGATAAATGAAATATAATCCTGAAAAGCATCATCGCCGTTCTATCCGTTTAAAGGGTTACGATTATTCCCAATCGGGTTGGTATTTTGTTACCATTTGCACCCAAAAAAGAGAAATTTTATTTGGGGATGTGGTGATCGGAACAATGAAATTAAATGATGCAGGTGAAATGGTCAAATCCATTTGGAATGAAATTCCAAAATATTATCCGGGAATAAACATTGATGATTATCAAATCATGCCTAACCATTTACATGGAATTATACATATCATAGGGACAGGCCCTGTAGGGATAGACCCCCGTGTCTATCCTGATAAAATTAACATGGATAAATCATTGGGCAAACACAGGGATTTGCCCCAACAATCACAGGAGATTACCGAATCAAAAGGGCAATCACAGGGGATTGCCCCTACGATTTCATTACCCACCGTTGTGCAACGGTTTAAATCATTAACAACAAACCGTTATATTGACGGCGTTAATCAAAAAGGATGGCAACCGTTTAATGGCAAATTGTGGCAAAGAAATTATTACGAACATATCATCCGCAATGAAGATGAACTTATCCAAATCCGTAATTATATAATCGATAATCCTTTAAAATGGACTATGGATAAATATTATATTTAGACGAGAATAAATCTGGATAATTGCTCATTGTATAACCAAGCCAAGTGATTTTCCCGCTGTTATAAAATTCTATTCTCCGTTAAAAATACTTCGTCATCACGACCATATGCGTACCAACATTATTTGGAATGGTTAAGAAACTAAGAGCATAACTGAATTCCAGATCCTTTAAAAACCAAACCATTCGGCCCTTGGAACTAAACCGGTAACCAACACTGCCGCACAGATTCTGCATCACGGCTTCGGAACCATCATAAAATGATGTCAATTGCAGACGGGAAATCAATCGTTGTTCAAAAAAGCTCTGTTCAGCACATAGATTAAATCCAAAATCGGAATTAGCGTAGCGGTTACCGCTTAAGCCCTGGGCGGAAATAATTAAACCGCTTTTATTTTGGTAACGGCCGCCAACAATAATACCGCGCTTATAATAGAGATCGGTGTCTTTAATTTTCGGTTCGTTAAAGTCTAAAACAGCTAATTCCAATACAATTACTTTTACCTTAATCAGAACACCGATATCCATGGTATTAGCGCTGCCGCCGGCAATCCGTTCATCAAACTCATCGTATAAATAATCAGACTTATGATTGACGCTCACTCCAATAGCAAAAGACAAATCTTCATTGCCGACGCCAAAATCCGTTGAGGCAATGCCAAAATTGAATTGAAGGACTTTCTTTTTATAGGTATCCCCGGTATCGGCGTCGGTTTTGGTTTCCTGCTCAGCGTTATTGACGCCAAAATTCGGCGCCAGCCAGGATATGTAATAACCATATCCAACGCCCGACCCGATACCGCCCACACTGATCCGGTTATCAGATATATAGGCTGCGTTGGCCGGATTCACAAACAAAGTGGAGGTGCCCAGACCACTAAAACTTGAACCGAGCGACAGCGGTTCTTTTCGTCCAAAATAGATATAATCATCCTCAAGTTGATTATCCTGCCCATATACAGTTGTTATCAGCAAAACGAGTAAAAATATTTTTAAATATTCCATGGCTATCTCCTGTATTTAATCTTCATTAATTAAAATATAACGCTTAAACCAAGACCCATTTTGTGAGTCGGTTTTTCTTCAACAACTTCATTATTGATTAAAGATGGCTGTTGATCAATACGGTAAAAAGCGGTTATAAATAATGAAGCAGTCCATGGATGACGGATAGAGAAGGCAATAAACGATTCTTCCTTTTCATTGAGCTGTTTAAGTGATCCGCCCCAGGCGCCTTCGATACTGAGTTGTGTCGGGTAATCTCTCTGATATTTTGTAGTACGACTTCCAAACGCAAATGTGAGTCCGGCCCAGGCATGATAAGTTGTTAGCTTTGTGGCAATGCCGGTATGGATGGTTGCATCCAAATAGTTAAGATTAAAAAATTTATCGACAACATAATAAACGCCGTATGGTGAAGTAGCGCCCAAGGCCATGGACACATTAAAATTAGAATTGCTGCGCGGCATAAAGCGGTACTTAACCGAGGGAACAATTGGAATACCTGTGTTTAAACTATCCAAAGTGTTCCTGTAAGGCACCCCCCCGATTTCTTTGAAGCTGGCGTACATGTAGGTATTGGTCAGAGCAATCTCAAAATTATTTGAGAAGGGGGCAAAAACAACATTAACGGAATAAGGTACTAATGTTAAGTCATCACCATAACCAGGTTTCGTTTTGTAAGCAATACTCCAATCGCCTTTTGGCAATGTTTGCGTTGTCGGGATAAATATCAGTCCCGTGAATCCATAATAGGATGGCGTTATCATTTCACGGTCATTTGCATCCTGGCTGAATACATTCAGACATAAAAGAGCTACAATCCATACAATTAATATAGTTTTCATGTTAGTCTCCTTATTTAGCCAGTGAATTGAATAATAAAGTAACCAGCCCGGTAAGTGTGATAGCATAAACGTAATTGACCGGCTTAATTATCGATGATTCCACCTTAGAGTCCTTATTGGATTCTACCGTAACCTTTACTGTTTTACTGGCATAGGGCATGGTCATTGTAACCAGATATTCACCCTCTGGAAGATTGGTTAATTGCATCGGTGAACGGCCTTTATAAATGCCATCCAAAAAGATGCGGGCATTCTTGGGATTCGTATTTACAGTTATCGTTCCAGGTTTCTTCTTTAGCAGGTAACTGATATCGGAGGTCTCTCCAACCTTTACGGTAATGGATTTGACTTCATTAAAATAGGCCTCTTTTTCCAGCCGTACATTATAATCCCCTATAGATGCGGTATAATTTAAAACCGGCGTTTGTCCGATAAGTTTTTCATCGCCATTACTGTTAACCAGATAAACATTTGCGCCTTCCGGCATGGAATTAACGTTGATATTGCCAACTTTCTCTTTGAGCACAATATCCAGAATTTTATGATCATTGGGTTGAATTAAGGCTGAAGTTGTCCATTCATAAAATCCTTCTTTTTCAACGCGGACTACCACTTCGCCGGGTGTAATATTACCGAGGGTGTGGGGAGTCTTGGCAATAAATTTGCCTTTAACATATACATCTGCCCCTATCGGATCAGAGTTAACGGTTAAGATTCCCGGACTGACTTCCAGAGTGGTTTTAACATCGGTCGGTTTAAAACTGCGCACGACAACTTTGCTGGTCCAGATTTTATAATTTAATTTAACTAAACGAATTTCATGTTCACCCTCGGCCACATTCTCGAGGGACATGGGTGTTTCACCAACGTAGGCATTATCAAGATAGATTTTCGCTCCACTTGGCTCAGAGTAAATATTCATCGAGCCCGGTTTGGCAATAAGTTCCACTTCAACGGATCGTTCCATTTTAGCCATCACAGCAATCTGTCCTTCCCAGTCGTAATAACCACCGCGAATCAATTTCAACTGATATATACCTTCCAGCAGATCATTAATTACCAGAGGCTGCCGGCTGGATGTTACACCGATGAATTTTTCATTTAAATAAACTTCTGCATTGGGCAACTCGGAAGTTATACTTAAGGTCCCCATCCATTGACGCAGATAATTCTGTTCCAGTTTGCGCACCATAAATTCTACTTCGTTACGGATAGTTTTAAGATCAGCACAGGAACCGGATAGTGCATAGACCACTTTTAAAGTATTTACATCAAAAAGGCGGGCGTCAATGTGCAGCGTATTCTCGATCAATGATACATCGCCAATCAAGATGACATCAACTTTCAATTGATCTTTAATTTTCTGGCTTTCTTTTCTGGTCAATCCAAAAAGTCCCTGTTCTTTACTCTCGATAATATTTAGCAGATCGCTTTGCTCCAGCACGGAAAAATTAGAGTTATTTCGCAAAGCCGTAACCAGCATAGCGGATATAGTCCGGCCAAAGCCTGTTTCCTGTGCGACTGTATTAGCGTCTGAGAATGGCAGAACAGCGATACTTGGTTTTTTATGAAACTCATAATCGGATTGAGCTTCCGAGGGAAGTCCTGAAAAAATGGCTTCTTCCTGCGGTTTACTTGTTTGAGAAAGGGCCAGGTTAATAGTCAGAAAAAACAATGGAATGATTAAATTTTTTCGCATACTTTTACCTCATGTTTATTAAACGTAAGGAAATGCATTGTACTGTCCACTTAAGGACGAGATTATTATTTTTTAAATGAAAGACAGGTCGTTAAAAGGAATGTATCTAATTTTGACATGTTTTGAAAGTTATTTTGATGATCAGCTTTGAACATCATAATCTCCCGATATGTTAAAGTAGATTTGATCGATTTAATGCAGGTGATTTCTAAAAGTTCACTTAATTATCTTCCTTTACATAACTTTTACAATCCATTGTTTCATTGATTATTTTGAGGATAATAAAGTTTACATTGCAATAAAATAGAATATTTAGTATCCTTTATTAAAAAAATCAGGATTGATCAGGAGTAT